>MIDV01000007.1:0-14496 GCA_001830245.1 Lysobacterales bacterium RIFOXYA1_FULL_69_10
CGTACACTTTCGGGCGACGGCGAATCGCGACTTACGTCGCTCCTACAGGTGGAGATGCCGTGGCGCTCGCAGCTGAAGCCGCCCCTACACTGGCAGGGCAGCGGCGAGCAGGTCGCGCAGGACGACCTGCAGGTTCGACGCTTTCGCCTCGTCGTACTCGAACGAATCCTCGTCCATGTAGGTGCGCTGGCTGATCTCCAGCTGCACCGCGTCGATGCCATCCGCCGGTTGGCCGTAGTGCCGCGTGATGTGGCCGCCCTTGAAGCGGCCGTTGACGACCCAGTCGTAGGCGCGCTGCGCGGCAAGCACGGTTTCGAGCCGGTGCTGCAGCGCAGGCGAGCAACTCGTGCCGGCGGCGGTGCCCAGGTTGAGGTCCGGCAGGCGGCCGTCGAACAGGAACGGCAGGTCGCTGCCGCGTATCGAGTGGCCTTCCCACAACACGACGCGGCCATGCTCGCTCCGCAGCCGGTCGAGCTCGCCACGCAGCGCGCCGTGGTACGGCCGCCAGTACGTGTCGATGCGCCCGGTGATCTCGGCGGCCGTCGGCGGCCGACCCTCCAGGTACAACGGCTCGCCGGTGAAGCGGACGGTGGGGCACAGGCCCGTCGTGTTCTGGCCGGGATACAGCGAGGTATCGTCCTCCGGCCGGTTGAGGTCGACCACGTAGCGCGAGTAGCGCGGCACCAGCACCGAAGCGCCGAGTTCCCGGGCGAAGTCGTACAGCCGCGACACGTGCCAGTCGGTGTCGGGCGCACGACGCGCTTCGGGCGTCATCCGTGCGGCAAGGTCGTCGGGAATGGCGCTGCCGTCGTGCGGCAGGCTTACGAGCAGCGGCGCGGTGCCGCGATGCAGGGTGAAGGTGTCCATGGGTCGATTGTCGCGCACCTGCCATCTGTAGGAGCGGCTTCAGCCGCGATGGGGTGGCTGCGTCACTGTCCGAAGCCTTGTAGGAGCGACGCAAGTCGCGACCTCGTATGGGCCGGGAGTGTGCGGTCGCGACTTACGTCGCTCCTACAGGGACTTTGGGGTGGGATCGCGGCTGAAGCCGCTCCTACACCTGCACGAAACCGCGATCAGCGCAGCAGCACCACTTCCTCGGCACTGGTGGGGTGGATGGCGACGGTGTCGTGCAGGTCGTCCAGGGTGATGCCGCGTTTGATGGCGACCGCGAAGCCCTGCAGGATCTCGTCGGCCGCATCGCCCAGGAGGTGCAGCCCGACCACGCGGCGCTCATCCCCGACGCACACCAGCTTGAACAGGCTGCGCTGCTGCGACTCCGCCAGTGAATGCAGCATCGGACGGAAGCCGGTGGTGTAGACCTTGACCCCGTCGTGCGACTTGCGGGCCTCGGCCTCGGTCAGCCCGACCTTCCCCAACGGCGGATGGGTGAACACCACCGTGGGCACCTGCGAGAGGTCCAGCGTGTCGCTCCGACCGCCGTACAGCCGGTCCATCAGCCGACGCGCGGCCGCGATGGCGACCGGCGTCAGCGCCGGATCGGTGGTCACGTCACCGACCGCATACACGCCCGCGGCGCTGGTGGAATGCTGTCGGTCGACCAGGATGCGCCCACGCTCGTCGATGTCCACGCCAGCCGCGTCCAGCCCGAGGCCGTCGGTATTGGGCGCGCGCCCGGTGGCGAACAGCACGGTGTCGAACGTGCCCTGGTCCTGCCCACCCCCACGCACGCGTCGACGGCCCCCTTCGCCTTCCACCGATTCCACTTCGCAATCGAAATGCAGGCGCACGCCGGCGTGGCGGTAGTCCTCCGCCAACCGGTCGCACAGCTCCGCGTCGAAGGCTTCGAGCAGGCGGGGCCCGCGCACGAACATCGACACCCGGCTGCCCAGCGCCTGCATGACGCCGGCCAGTTCGACGGCGACATAGCCACCGCCGACGATCGCCAGCTCGGCCGGCGGCGCCGTCCACTGGAAGAAATCATCGGAGGTGCCGCCCAGCTCGGCGCCGGGGATGGGTGGCTTGACTGCATGCCCGCCGGTGGCGATCAACAGGCGCGACGCCGACAGACTGACACCGTCCTCGCATTCCACGGTGCCCGGGCCGGTCAGGCGCCCACGCATCGGCAGCACGGCAATGCCGGCCTCGTCCAGCCGGCGGCGGTAGCTCTCGTGGATGTTGTTGATGTAACGCTGGCGATGGGCGATGAACTCGGGCCAGTCCAACGCGCAGGTTTCTGTGGCGAACCCGAGGTCGCCGGCCATCGTCAGCTTGCGCGCCACTTCGGCCGCCAGCCACATCGCCTTCTTGGGTACGCAGCCGGCGTTGACGCAGGTGCCGCCGAGCGCGCCGGGCTCCAGCATCGCGACGCGCGCGCCGTGCTCGGCCGCGCGGAAGGCACCGGCCAACCCGCCCGAGCCGCCACCGATAACGATGAGGTCGAAATTGCGTGCCATGTCGGTCCTCCCTGGATGCGCGTCGGCATCGCGTCGAAAAGGCGGCAGTCTGACGCGGCGTGCGTCAACGCACCGCGTTGGGGACGTCAGGTGAAGCGGTCGGGCCGGTACGGCGCGGGGTCGAGCGCGGCGGCGCGGCCGCAGACAAGGTCCGCCACCAGCTGGGCGGTCCCGGCACTCATGCCCATGCCCATCATCCCGTGGCCCGTCGCCAGCCACAGGCCACGCCGGCCTGGCACCGCTCCGATGATCGGGATGTCGTCGCAGCTCATCGGACGCCAGCCGTACCAGCGTTCGCGCACCTGCGCGCCGACCGGCTCATGCAGGTATTCGGCCGCGCCGCGCTCCAGCGCCGCCAGCCGCCGCGCGTTGAGGCGCTCGTCGAAGCCGGAGAACTCCATCGTGCTGCCCAGCCGGAAGCCATCGGGCCACGCGGTCACGCACACCGCCCGCTCGCGCAGCACCAGCGGGCGTTTCGGTGCCAGCGCAGGCCTGGAATAGGTGATCGAGTAGCCCTTGCCGGGCTGCATCGCGCGCGACAGCGCCGGTACGTCGATGGCCCGCGCCAGCCGCGGCGACCAGGCGCCGGCGGCCACCACGACGTCGCGCGGACGCAGGTCGCCCGCGGCCGTGTGCATCAGCGGGCCATCCCGGCCATGGTCAATGCCGAGCAGCGGACGGTGCTCGTCGATGGTGCCGCCGCGGTCGCGCACCACGCGCGCCAGTTCGGCCAGGTAGAGGTCCGGCCTCAGCATCGCGTCGCCGGAGAACCGGATCGCACCGGCGACGCCCGGCTTCATCGCCGGCTCCAGCACTTCGTAGGAGGCGCCGTCGACCACCTCGACTTCGATACCGAGTTCGCGCAGCAACGGCAGTTCCTGCTGGCCATGCGCGAAGGCACGTGCATCACGGAACACGTAGTCCTCGCCGGATTCGACGAACCCGCATTCGATCGAATGCCGTCCGATCCAGTCGCCCAGGCGTGCACGCGAGTCGCCCAGCAGTGCCGCCTTCGCCTCCGCCGATGCGCGCCAGTCACGCGCGTTGCAGCGGCCCGCGAACCGCCACAGCCAGCGCCACAGCATCGGGTCAAGGCGAGGCGGAATGTACAGCGGCGCGTCCGGCGTCAGCATCCAGCGCAGTGCGCGCAGCAGCACGCCCGGCGCCGCCAGCGGCGGTGCATGGCTGGGCGTGATCGTGCCGCAGTTGCCGTGCGAACTGCCGCCGCCGACGCGCCCGGCATCGATCACCCGCACGCTGCGGCCCGCGTCCAGCAGCGCCAGCGCGCACGACAGGCCGATCACACCGGCGCCGACCACCACCACGTCTTCGCGTTGTTCCATGTGCAAAGTCTAGGGCCTGCCGCCGCGCAGCCGCTTGCCGCCACCGGGACGCAGCATGCCGGCTGGAACGTCAGCGCGCGTCGGGCAGCGCACGCATGGCCGGCAACCGCCCGTAGGTCAGCGCGCGCCACGCCCACTCCACCGGCCCGTAGCGGAAGCGAGCCAGCCACGCACGGCTGCCGACCACCTGCAACGCGAACAGCGCCAGCGCGAACGGCACCTGCCAGGCACGCGGCAGCTGCTCGAAGTACCCGAGCCCGTAGCCGGCGAAGATCGTCGTGCACACCAGCGACTGCAGCAGGTAGTTCGTCAGTGCCATGCGCCCGGCCGGTGCAATCCACGCCAGCGCGTGCGCGGCCACGCTGCCACCCTGCAGGCCGCGCAGCAGCCAGGCCAGGTAGCCCAGGCACATCAGCAGGTTGGCGACCGCCGCGAGCGCCGACGCCATGCCGGACTCCATGTCCAGCCGTCCGAAGTCCACCGTCGGTACCCGCCACCATGCCAGCAACATCGCCGCCAGGCCGAGCGGCAGCGCCACCCAGCGCAGGCAGGCGTAGAGGCGGGGAAAGCCCTCCGGTCGCTGGATCGCGCCGCTGCGCACGAACCACGTCCCCAGCAGGAACATGCCGAGGATGTGCGCGCCCATCACCGGCAGGTAGCCGATGAACATCGTGAAGTCGTCCCAGCGCCGCCCCATGGCCGCGAAATAGTCGCTGCCGCCGTAGGTAGCGCGCTGCGCGGCCAGCGCGTCGGCCATGGCCCGCTCCTGCTCGGCCAGGCCCTTCGCCATGTCGGCAGCCGCCGTCGGGTCGAGTTGTGCCACCGATCCCATCGCGCCGCCCAGCGCCATGATCGCGGCCGGCGCCAGGTACAGCGCGACGCCCCACCAGGGCAGGCGTTGGACCGGCGTGGCGCGGAACACGACCAGCAGCACCAGCGCCATGAGCGCGTAGTTCACCAGGATGTCGCCCGACCAGAGGAGCAGCAGGTGCAGCAGCCCGATCGCCAGCAATGCGAACGTACGGCGCAGGTACAGCGCGGTGAATGGCCGCCCCGCGGCCTCGGCACGCGCCATCATCACCGCGAACCCCATGCCGAACAGCAGCGAGAACAGGGTGTAGAACTTGCCCTGCACGAAGATGTAGATGAGCGTGTCGGCGATCCGGTCGGCGCCGGTTAGCGCCGGGTCCACGCCCGTGATCGACCCGAACAACGGGCCCACCATCCCCTCGATGTTCATCAGCAGGATGCCCAGCAGCGCGAATGCGCGCACCGCGTCCAGGGCGACGATGCGCTCGCCCGGCGCTACCGGCATCAACATGTCTGCGCGTGCGTCCATCCCCTGCCCCCGTCCCTGATCGAGCCGCGATCATGCCAGCCGGGGCAACCCGCTCTCCAGCATTTCGACACCGAAAAGAAAACGGCCCGCGCGAGGCGGGCCGTCGTCGGATGCCGAGGGGTTCGACCTCAGTGCTGGTGGCCACCCTCGCCGTGCACGTGCTTGTGCTCGATCTCCTCGGCGCTGGCTTCGCGCACGTCGACGATCTCCACCTTGAAGTGCAGGTCCTTGCCCGCCATCGGGTGGTTGAGGTCGACGTCGACCACGCTCATGCCCACCTTCTCGATGGTCACCGCGCGCGGGCCGAAGTTGGTCGGCAGCACGGCCTGCATGCCCGGCTGCAGCTTGGCGCCCTTGAAGTGCTTCTTGGGGACGCGCTGCACCATGCCCTCGCGGCGCTCGCCGTAGGCTTCGGCCGCAGCCACGTCGACCTCGAACGTCTCGCCGGCCTCGCGGCCTTCCATCGCCGTTTCCAGCCCCGGGATGATGTTGCCGTGGCCAACAAGAATGGCCAGCGGGTCGCCGCCGTTGGACGACTCCAGCGGCTCCTGGCCCTGCTCGGACACGGTGTAGTGGAAACGGACGACGCGGTCTTTCTCGATCTTCATGGCATACCCGGTGGTCGGCCTTCGCGGCCGGCATGTAAAGGAGGCTCCCGGCGCGAAGGCGCATGCCGCGGCGGCGGCGAGGGGGCATGAGGCTTGTCGCGACGGCGGCCAGCCGCCAAGCTGTCGGCCGTGAACAAGGCTGCGCATTATCCCGGCAAGCTCCCGGCCACGCCACCGGCGTCGGCACCGGGCCCATTCCCTTGCGGCCTTGCGCGCTTCGCCGGCCTTTCCGTCGCACTTGCCCTACTGGCCGGCTGCGGCGGCGGGCGGGAGACGGTACGCACCGCGCCGCCGCCACCGTCCACGCGCGACTGGCCCGCGGTGACGCCGGCCGACCCGGCCTCGGCCAACGCCGTGTTGATGCGCGCGATCAGCCTGGTCGGCACGCCCTACCGCTACGGCGGCAACACGCCTGAAGGCGGATTCGACTGCAGCGGACTGGTCAACTACGTCTTCAGCGACATGCTCGACGTGCGGCTGCCGCGCACCTCTCGCGCACTCGCCGACTACCAGGGGCCGAAGGTTCCGCCGCGGCAACTGGCCACCGCCGACCTGGTGTTCTTCGGCAGTGGCGGCAACGTCACCCACGTGGGCATCTACGTGGGCGAAGGCCGCTTCGTGCATGCCCCCAGCACGGGCGGGACAGTCCGCTTGGACCACCTCGACGGCCACTACTGGCGCGACCACTACAGCGGTGCGAAACGCATCCTGCGATGAAGATGGGCCAAACCGTGACGGTCATCGCTTCGCATTTAATGAATAATTAACGGAAATTACACCCACGGATCGCATCGAGCAGGCATGATCGCCGCGTGATGAAACCGTGAGTCCCGTGTGACGACCTCCTCGATCAGCCGTTCCTGCAACGGCACCGGCCGCGCCGCCACCCTCCCGACCCGCTGGGTTCGGGCTCTCCGCCTCTCCATCGTTCCCGCCCTGCTGTGCGTGCTGGCCTTGCCGGCAGGCGCGCAGGAGATCCCGCCGACTGGCGGAATGAGCGCCGACGCCGGCAACGCCGCGGGTATTGGCCGCAGCATGATGACCGACACGATGACCCTGTCGGACCGCGCGCTGATGCTGGCGACCGACCTCAACCGCATGGTCGGCCCGGGCGCCGAGGCCGGCGGCCAGGGCAAGGTCAAGAACCTGCTGCAGAGCGCGATGGCGCTGATCGGCACGCCCTATCGCTGGGGCGGCACTTCGCCCGACAGCGGCTTCGATTGCAGCGGTCTGGTGGGCTACGTGTTCCGCAATGCGCTTGGCATCGAACTGCCGCGCGTGTCGCGCGAGATGGCCAAGCGTGGCCGCCTGATCGACGACCGCAACGCGCTGGCCGAGGGCGACCTGGTGTTCTTCGGCAAGCGTGGCCGCGTCGACCACGTCGGTATCTACGTCGGCGACGGCCAGTTCGTGCACGCGCCGAGCCGCGGCAAGGACGTGATGGTGTCGCGCATGGACACCGGCTACTGGGGCAACAAGTTCATGTCGGCGCGCCGGGTCGAAGGTATCTGATCCCGCCACATACGTTGCAAGCGAGGAGGCACCCTGCGGGGTGCCTTTTCCGTTTCCGGGTGGGGGACCCGGGCGCGGTCCGTCAGGCACCGGCCTCGCGATAGCGCTCGATGGTCTGCTCGATCCCCTTGCTCAGCTCCATGACCTTGGTGGCGTAGGTCCCCAGCCGGCGGTCCTCCTCGGTCTGCGGCTTCCATGCCGGTACCGGCGTCGGCTTGCCTTCGACCGCGTCCAGCGCCACGAACACGATGACGCAGTGCGTGCACAGCCGCTCGCGCGTGGCGCTGCCGCCTTCGATGCCGGGGTCGCGCGCAGTGACATCGACGGAGAAGTGCATGCTGCTGGTGCCCGTGTAGACCAGCTTCGTGCGCACCGTGACCAGGTCGCTGGTACGGATGGGCGAGACGAAGCGGATGCCGCCCACCGCCACCGTCACGCTGTAGCGCCCGCTCCAGCCCACCGCCGCGGCGTAGCCGGCCTGGTCGATCCACTTCATCACCACGCCGCCGTGGACCTTGCCGCCGTAATTGACGTCGGTGGGTTCGGCGAGGAAGCGAAGGGTGAGTTCGCGTTGTTCTCCGGTCATGCGGCATGTGCTCCTGGTAGGCGGCCATAGCCGCAGCGCGACCGCGCCGGGGTCGGCGTGGGCGGTACGACGCATTCTCGTCGCAACCGCGTGCTTGCGGGGTCAAGCGCCAACGGCGATCCTGCGGGCCGGAACCAACCGGGGGGACATCGCATGCGACAGGGACTGCGGACGGCCGTCGGCGTGGTGGCCGGCATCGTGGTGGCGTGGCTGGCGATCGTGCTGTCGCAACTGTTCAGCGCGACGCTGTACCCGCCACCGCACGGCACCGACCTGACCGACCCCGCGGTGTTGGCCGACTTCATCAACGCCGCGCCGGTGACGGCCATGGCCTGCGTGATCGCCGGCTACGCGCTGGCGGCGCTGCTGGGTGGCTGGGTCGCGGCCCGGATCGCGCGGGCGCACCCGCGCATCGCCGCGATGATCGTCGGCGGCGTGGTGCTTCTGGGGGTCGTCCTCAACTACACGATGATCCCGCACCCGACCTGGATGCTGGTCAGCGGCGTGCTGTTGCCGCTGCCGATGGCCTGGCTTGGCGCGCGACTGGCGGGCCGTGGGGTCCATCCGCCGACCGCCTGAACCCTGACGGCGTTCAACAAAGTACGGCTGGGCAGCCCGCCGCGCAGATGGCACCCTTGTCGCCCCGCGCGCACTGCCGCGCGTGACGCCTGAAACGCCCCCATGCCCGACCATCGACGTGCCCGGCCGTACGCGCTGCTTACCGCGCTCCTGCTCCCGCTATCGCTTTGCGCACAATCCGTGCTCCCGCAGACAAAGGCCTACGAGGTACCGGAGAGCTGGCGACGCCCGGTGCAACCGTTCCAGGTGGCCGAACGCACCTGGTACGTCGGCACCGAAGGCCTGTCGGCCCTGGTGGTGAAGACCGACGACGGCGCGGTGCTGGTCGACGGCGGCATGCCGCAGGCCGCGCCGATGCTGCTGGAGCACCTGCAGTCGATCGGCATCGCGCCCGGCGATGTCCAGCTGATCCTCCACAGCCACGCCCACGCCGACCATGCCGGCCCGCTGGCGGCGCTGCGCCGTGCGACCGGGGCCACCGTGGCCAGCAATGCCGAATCCGCCGCGCTGCTCGCGCGCGGCGGCAGCGACGACATCCACTATGGCGATGCGATCCAGTTCCCGCCGGTGACCGCGGACCGCCTGGTCCAGGACGGCGAGACGATCGAGCTGGGCGGCGTCGCGTTCACCGCGCACTTCACGCCCGCGCACACGCCCGGATCGCTGAGCTGGACGTGGACCGACACGCGCGAAGGCCGGCCGGTGTCCATTGCCTATGCCGACAGCCTGAGCGCGCCCGATTACCGGCTGCTCGACAACCCGCGCTATCCGCGCATCGTGGAGGACTACCGGCGCGGCTTCGACCGCGTGCGCGCCCTGCCCTGCGACATCCTCATCGCCCCGCACCCGGGCGGCGTGGGCTGGAACCCCGGCCGACACGGACAACCCGCACCCCGCACCGGTTTCGTGCACCGCCTACGCCGACAAGGCCGAGGCCGCGTTCGACGACGCGCTCGCAAAGCAGCGCGAGGCCCGCGACTGATGCCCTACACGCCGATCGTCGCAACCCTCGGCTTCGTGCTGTCGCCCGACCGCAAGCAGGTGCTGATGGTCCACCGCAACGCGCGGCAGGACGACCACCAGCTGGGCAAGTACAACGGCCTGGGCGGCAAGATCGAGCCCGACGAAGACGTGCTGGCCGGCATGCGCCGCGAGATCCACGAGGAAGCCGGCATCGACTGCGAGGAGCTGGTCCTGCGTGGCACCGTCAGCTGGCCCGGCTTCGGCAAGCACGGCGAGGACTGGCTGGGTTTCGTCTTCGTGGTCACGCGCTTTGCCGGCACGCCTTTCGAGCGCAACCTCGAAGGCACGCTGGAATGGGTCCCGGTCGATCGGCTCGACGACCTCCCCATGTGGGAAGGCGACCGCCACTTCCTGCCGATGGTGTTCGACGACGACCCTCGGCCGTTCCACGGGGTAATGCCGTACCGCGATGGCCGCATGGTCAGTTGGCGGTATTCGCGGGCATGAGTCCCCACCCGCACACCTGACCCTGCCGCACGCCGCGGCCGCGGCCGCGGCCGCGAAGAGCAGCCGACGATGCTCGACGACGCCAGCCTGCGTGAGCGATCCCCGCGGCTGGCACGGCATTGGCTGTTACCGCACCGTCCGCATCAGTGCGTTTGGGCGGAGTGCCTTGGGGCCTGCACCGTGTCCGCCTGTTCGTGCTGCCGAGCCATCGACATCTGACGGGCCTCCCGCTGCGACGCCTCAAGCTTCGCATCGGAGCTTTCGATCGGCGTCTGCCGGGCGTGGTCCATCGTGAACGCCACCCGACGCGCGGCCGGGCTGTCGATGTCGCCCTGCAGCAGGAACGCGTGCTGCCTGGTGCCGATCACCAGGTGGTCCGCACGTTCCAACGCATGGCCGGCGCGTGCGCCACCGAAGTCGCGGTCGGGATACAGGCCGCGCAGCTCATCACGATTGTCCCGGCAGGCCGCCAGCGCATAACGGCAGAAGCGCTCGCGCTCGCCGTCGTCCTGGAATCGGATCGCACCGTCGCGTTCACGCGCCCGTGCGTGGCCCCGGATCTGCTGCAGCAGGTCGTGTTGCGGATGGTCCGCGTCCACTGGAGACGTCCGGTTCGCTGACGCCTGGCCCTTGGGCGCGACACTAGGATCGGATGCCGGCTCGAGAAATTCCGGCAACGGTGAACCACGCCACTCCCGATGCGTGGGGCCGTCCACGACGCCGCGAGTGCCCCGCTCCAAGCGCCCGCGCTGCTCCGGGTCCAGCCGGGCGGGCTCGCCGGGCGCAAGGTCCCTGCGCATGGCGTCCACCACATCGGCAACCAGTCCAGCACCACTCCGCGTGCCCAGCGTGATGCCTCCGCGTATCACCGCGATGTCGGAGCGGAACTTCGCGATCATCGGATCGAACTGGGCCGCCAGCTCGCGGGCCCGCGGATCGCGCAACACCGACACGTCCGGCCGGTTGCGGCCGTCAACATCGAGGAAGTTGTGCATGCCGTGCGTGTCGAGTGCATCGGCGGCCACGGGCAGCGGATTGCGCAGGTCGAACGGACCTCGCGAGTTGTCGTAGCCGCCCGCATCGCGCAAGGCATCGATGTGTCCTGGCGTGGCATACATCTGCACCGTCCCGTAGTGCGGACTTCCGGCGGACACGACGTCGGTGGCGACCACGTGGTTGACTACCGCCGCCCCGCCTTCGCCAATCCGGTGGTCCAGGCTGGCCGCGCCATAGGCGTTGAATGTCTCGCCACGCAGGCCAAAGTGGTGCGCTGTGATCTGGGCGAGCGTGCCGCCCAGCGAGTGGCCGGTGACGGTGACTTCGGGTACGCGTGAGCCTGGCCTTGATGACAGGTTGGCAGCGTAATCAACAGCCCACCGGGTCAACTCGACAGCTTCCGGCGTCTGCCGATTGCTGCGCGCCCGGACCATTCCCCCGTCCGTCAAAACCACGTCCTGAAGGAACTCACGCTCCGGCTCGGTCCCTCGATGGGCTACCACGATGGCCTTGGTGTCGACGCGTTGGTAAACCGTCCCCTGATAACCCGTGGAGGGATTGTCGACGTGACGCAACACCTTGTGCGGAACGCCGTCGACCTGGAAGACCTCTCGCGACATTGCAAGCGCTGGCAGTTCATTGGCGTTGTCATAGCAATGATCCGCCAGTGTTGCGTAGTGCTGGGAACGGGCATTCACCGCGTGCCGCCCATGACGGTGAGAGTGACCTTGAAGAACTCACCGTGGCGATCAGCCGGGACATCCGCAAGCGCCAGGTCTCCGGAGTCGGGGAACTCAGCGAAATCGACCACGCGAGGGAATCGTTCTTGCCAGTAATGCAGTGTCTTGCTGCGCGTCGAATCCAACGCCGATTCCAACTCGTCGCCATAAAGGTCCGCCATGAACAGCGTCTCCTCCGGTGCCCCCGTGGCCTTGAGCTGAACCTGCACGTTGACCAGCCGCCAGTGACATACACCGTGGCCGTGGTAGTCCTCATCGACCATGCCGTCGGTGAACACGGTGCCGGTGTAGCCTCCATCCGGCTGGCGCCGCAGCTCGAAGGGAATCGAACGCGTGGGGATCGGCGAGCTGTAGCCGCCGGCGTTCTCGCGCGGCGGCGGCAGGCACTCGCGGTTGGTCACGTCGAACTGCATGAACCCCCGGATCCAGCCGAACTCGCCGGGTGCATTGTCGATGTCCACGTCGACGCGATGGAGTTGCGTCGGACTGGGGTTCTGCCGGTACTCGGCCATGGTCTTCTCCTGTTGGACCGGTGCGCATCCTGCGCCGAGGGTGAGGGCCGCCACGGCGCAGGCCGCAAACAGGCTCGGCAGTGGCGTGGACATGTCCAGAGGACGCGAGGTATCGCGCCGGTCGTGTCCGGGCACGACGGCGCCGACGTGGCGCGGCAACGCGCGACGAGGAAAAGGCTCAGGGAACTGGGGCATGGGCGTCCTCCATTGACGCGATATCGATCCTTCGGTGCGGGCCGCGTGGCGGCGGCAGGCAGCATGCCAAAAGACCCTTACCCGCACAAAGGTGCCGGCGCGGGCAGGCGCATCTCCCGACAAGACGGGCCGCCCGGGTCGGTCTACTCCGACCGCACCACGCCGCCCGACTCCTCATCCGGTGCCAGCCCGACATTGCTGGACGCCGCGTTGTACCGCGCCTCGTCCAGCATCCCGGTCTCGCGCGCGACCAGCACGGGCACCAGCATCTGGCCGGTGACGTTGGTCATCGTGCGCATCATGTCGAGCACGCGGTCGATCGCGACCAGGTAGCCGATGCCCTCCAGCGGCAGGCCCGCCGCGCTCAGCACCAGCGTGACCATGACGATGGCAGTGCCCGGCACGCCGGCGGTGCCGAAGCTGCCCAGCACCGACGCCAGCAGGATGATCAGGTACTGCGTCGGCTCCAGCTGCAGGCCGAAGTACTGCGCGACAAAGATCGACGTCAACGCCGGGAAGATCGCGCCGCAGCCGTCCATCTTGATGCTGGCGCCCAGGGGTACCGCGAACGCCGCGTAGTCCTTGTCCACACCCAGGTTGTGCGTGACCGCGCGCATCGCTACCGGCATGGAGGCGAAGCTCGACGAACTGACGAACGCCACCTGCATGCCGGGCGCGGCGCCGCGGAAGAACTTAAGCGGGTTGAGCCCGTGCGCGGCGACCAGCCCGCCGTAGACCACGACGATATGGAGGGCGCACGCCAGGTACAGCGCAAACACGAACGTGCCCAGCGGCAGCAGCCGCTCGAAGCCGTAGCTGCCCACCAGCGCGGCAATCAGGCCGAAGGTGCCCAGCGGGGTGAACTCGAGCACGAAGCGGGTGACCTGGATCATCACCTCGCTGCCCTCGCCCACCAGCTTCCGCAGCCCGGCGGTCTTCTCGCCCAGCTTGACGAGCGCGAAGCCGACCAGCCCGGCGAACACGATCACCTGCAGGATCTTGCCCTCGGCCAGCGCCTGGAACGGGTTGCCCGGGACGATGTCCAGCACCACCTGCACCGGCGAGGGGATCTCGCGCACGGTGTAATCCGGCGCCATGGCCAGCCCACTGAGGCCCAGACCGGGCTGCAGCCACCAGCCAACGCCCAGCCCGACCGCCACGGCCAACGCGGCGGTGGCGGCGAACCACAGGAACGTGCGCCCGCCCAGCGCGGCCACCGACTTCTGCCCGTGCAGCGAGGCCACGGCATTCATCACCGCGAAGAACACCAGCGGCACGGCGATCATCTTGATCAGGGTGACGTAGACCGTGCCGAGCGGTCCGAACCATGTCTCGGCCGCCGGACCCATCGCCCAGCCGGCCAGCGCGCCCAGCACGAAGCCGGCGAGCACGCGCTGCCAGAAGGGGATGCGGAACCACGCGGCGACCAGGTGCATGCCGGACCTCGGGCGGCCGGCGGGGCCGCGGAATCGGTAGGAAGGCCGCACAGTACCGAAGCCGGCGTCCGCGTACGAGGCCACGCGCCGGCCGTCAGCGTCCCATGACAGCAACAACGGGCCGGCATAATCGCGCGTTCCGTTGTTCATGGTCACTGCCGATGCCCCTGCTGCGCCCCACCTGCCTCGCCGCCCTTGCCACGCTGCTGGTTTCGGCCTGCTCCACGCCGCCAGGTGCCCGGCCCGAAGCGCCCGCGAATTCCTGGGCCGTCGACGTGCCGACGATCGAGCGCCCCGAAGGCGAGACGGCCGCGTGGTGGTTCCGCGCCGGCGCGGCGCAGGCCGCCGAGCGCGGCGCGATGGCCGGCAACGCGCGCAACGTGATCCTGTTCGTCGGCGACGGCATGAGCCTCACCACCGTCACCGCCGCCCGCATCCACCAGGGACAACGCAGCGGCGCCAGCGGCGAGGAGAACCGGCTGGCATGGGAGGACTTCCCTTCGACCGCATTCGCCAAGACCTATAACACCGACATGCAGACGCCCGACTCGGCGGGGACGATGACCGCGATGGCGACAGGCGTAAAAACCCGCGCAGGCGTCGTCAACATCGGCCCGGGGCCGCTCAAGGGCGACTGCGCGGGGGCACTGCGGTCACCTCTGCTTTCGCTCTGGGAGATCGCCGCCGATGCCGGCATGGCCACGGGCGTGGTCAGCACGGCGCGCCTCACGCACGCCACTCCGGCCGCGACGTTCACCCGTGCCGC
>MIDV01000007.1:14551-16492 GCA_001830245.1 Lysobacterales bacterium RIFOXYA1_FULL_69_10
TGCAGCGACATCGCGAGTCAGTTCGCGGAGCTGCCGCCCGGCCGGGCACCGGCTGTGCTGCTGGGCGGCGGGCGCGAGCACTTCATGCCGGTGGCTCGACAGGACCCGGAATACCCCGGCAGCAAGACCGGCGCGCGCCGGGACGGCCGTGACCTGACGGCCGAGTGGCAGCAGCGCAATCCGCAGGGAACGTTCGTGTGGAACGCCGCGCAACTGGCCGCCGCACCCATCGATGCCCCGGTGCTGGGCCTGTTCGAGCCCGGGCACATGCAGTTCGAACACGACCGGGACCGCGACGCGGGCGGCGAGCCTTCCCTGGCGGACATGACCCGCGAAGCCATCCGCCGCCTGCAGGCAGCGGACAATGGCTACGTGCTGATGGTGGAGGCGGGCCGTATCGACCACGCCCACCATTACGGCAATGCCATCCGGGCGCTGGACGACACCGTCGCACTGAGCGACGCGGTGCAGGCGGCAATCGACGCCACGTCCGACAGCGACACCCTCGTCTTGGTGACCGCCGACCACGCGCACACGTTGACCTTCGCCGGGTATCCGCGCCGGGGCAATCCGATCTTGGGCAAGGTCGAACATGCCGGCGCCGATGGCAAGACCGCGCTGGCACGCGACGGCCTGGGCCTGCCCTACACCACGCTCGGCTACGCCAATGGCCCGGGGTACCGCGGTTTCAACCGGGAGCAGCCGCCCGAGGCGATTACGTTCTATTCCCGCAAGGAGGGCTTCGAACCCCGCAAGGGCCGACCCGATCTCACCGACGAGGACACCGGGCACACGTACTTTCAGCAGGAAGCCACGGTACCGATGGCGGACGAGACGCACGGCGGCGACGATGTCGGAATCTGGGCACGCGGCCCCGGCAGCCATGCGGTACGCGGCACGGTCGAGCAGAACGCGGTCTTCCACTTCATGCTGCAGGCCACCCCGCGCCTGCGCGCGGCGCTGTGCGAACGCGACCTGTGCAATGCGCAGGGCGTCCCTGTCGAGCTGCCGGACCCGGCAGACTTCGCGGCGCCCTGATAACTCTCTTCTGCAGGAGCGGCTTCAGCCGCTATCGGTATGCCGCTGGGCGATGGAGTTGGGATCGCGGCTGAAGCCGCTCCTACAGGGGCTGTGGTCCGAGGTGACGCGTCGTGACCTTCGCCTCAGAACGGCTTGGCCAGCACCAGCCAGATGATGCCGACCATCAGCAGCACCGGCAGTTCGTTGAACCAGCGCAACGCGCGCGACGACGGCAGGGCCTTCGTGCCCGCCGCCACGCCCTTGAGCCAGCGGCCGGCGACGATGTAGTACGCCAGCATCAGCGCGACCAGCGCCAGCTTGGCGTGCAGCCAGCCGCCGACCATCCCGAAGTGCATCCACAGCGCCAGACCCGGCAGCAGCGCGAGCGCGAACATGGCGTGACCGAACCCGTACAACCGCCGCCCCATCAGCAGCAAGCGTTCCCGCACGGGTGCGACGTCGCCGGCCTCGGCCAGGTTTACCAGCAACCGCGGCAGGTAGAACACCGCCGCCATCCAGGCGATAACGAACACCAGGTGCGCGGTCTTGGTCCAGATGTAGGCGTTCATGCGTTCTCCCCCGAGATGGCAGTGATGGCTCGGCGCCGATGCAGCGGCATCGATGCGACGCGCTAGGATGCCACGCCCCACCCCTCCGACACCCGATGAGCAAGCACTACGACCACGCCTACTTCGAACGCTGGTACCGCGACCCCGCGTTGAAGTCGGCGGCCATCGGCGGCAGTGCGCGGCTGGCGCGCAAGGTCGCGCTGGCGGTGGCGACGGCCGAGTACCACCTGGAGCGCCCCATCCGCAGCGTGCTCGATATCGGATGCGGCGAGGGCGCATGGCACGCCCCGCTGCGTAGGCTGCGACCGCGCGCGGAGTACCTGGGTTTCGACAGCAGCGAGTACGCGGTCGA
>MIDV01000008.1:0-4583 GCA_001830245.1 Lysobacterales bacterium RIFOXYA1_FULL_69_10
TGATCCAGGACGGCGAGCTGCAGCTGATGGGTGACCGCGGCAGCGTCGCGCTGCGCCCGGGCGTGCGCATGGCCGCCGCCTGACGGTGCCGGCAACCCCCGCCACGCACGCCGACGTCCTGGTAGTCGGGGCCGGCGCGGCCGGCCTGATGTGCGCCATCACGGCCGCCGCCCGCGGCCGGCGCGTCATCGTGCTGGACCACGCCAACAAGGTCGGCAAGAAGATCCTGATGTCGGGCGGCGGGCGCTGCAATTTCACCAACACCGGCACCACGCCCGGGAACTTCATCTCGGCCAACCCGCACTTCTGCAAGTCGGCGCTCGCGCGCTACACGCCGTGGCACTTCATCGAGATGGTGGAGCGCCACCGCATTGCCTACCACGAGAAGGAACTGGGCCAGCTGTTCTGCGATGTGTCGTCCAAGCTGATCGTGAAGATGCTGATGGACGAATGCGCGCCGGTGGGCGCACAGGTGCGCACGCATTGCGCGATCGAGCGCGTGACGGTGGAGGATGACGGCACGTTCGCACTTGCCACCTCGCAGGGGGCATTCCGCGGAGGACGGCTCGTGATCGCCACCGGTGGCTTGTCCATCCCCGCGATGGGTGCGACCGGGTTCGGGTACGAGCTGGCGCGGCAGTTCGGACACGACGTCCTGCCCACGCGCGCCGGGCTGGTCCCACTCACGTTGAGCGGGAAGCACCAGCAGCGCATGGAGGGCCTGAGTGGCGTCGCGATGCCGGTGACCGCACGCTGCAACGGCATGGCCTTCAGCAACGCCATGCTCGTCACGCACCGCGGCGTCAGCGGCCCAGCGATCCTGCAGATCTCCTCGTACTGGCAGCCCGGTGACACGCTGACGCTCGACCTCCTGCCGGGACACGACGCATTCGAACTGCTGCAGCAGTGGCAGGTCGAGCGCCCGGCGGCCGAGCTGCGCACGGTGCTGTCCGATACCCTGCCCCGCCGCTTCGCCCAGCGCCTGTGCGAGGTGTGGCAGCCCAGCCGGCCGATGAAGCAGTACACGCTGCCGCAGCTGCGCGAGGCGGCGCAGGTGCTGTCGGCGTGGCCGCTGGTGGCCAGCGGGACCGAGGGCTATCGCACCGCGGAAGTAACACTGGGCGGCGTCGACACCGCCGACGTCTCGTCCTCGACGATGGAGTCGCGCCGCGTCCCCGGCCTGCACTTCATAGGTGAAGTGCTGGACGTTACCGGGTGGCTCGGTGGCTACAACTTCCAGTGGGCATGGGCGTCGGGACACGCGGCTGGCCAAGCTGTCTAGCCGACAGTAAGCAACGCGTTCATGTACGTGTCCACGCGCCTTCACGCTTCGCGGGCAAAATGGTGTGATTTCCTGTTTCCGGTGCCCGGGCTCTTCCTGCGCGCCTCCTTCTGCGGACGCCCATGAACGACACCCCTGTTTCCCGATCCTCCGTGAGTTCCGGAATTCCCGGACTCGACGACGTACTGATCGGTGGCTTCACGCCTGACCGCCTCTACCTGATCGAAGGCGTGCCCGGCTCGGGCAAGACCACGCTGGCGATGCAGTTCCTGCTGGAAGGCATCAAGCGCGGCGAGAAGGCGCTCTACGTGTCGCTTTCGGAAACCGAAGAGGAGCTGCGCGAGATTGCCGGCTCGCACGGGTGGGACCTGAGCGGCCTGCACATCCACGAGCTGTCGCCGCCGCAGGACCGGTTGGACCCGGACGCGCAGTACACGATGTTCCACCCGTCCGAAGTGGAGTTGGGCGACACCACCAAGCGCATGCTGGAGGAGGTGGAGCGGCTCAATCCGCAGCGCCTGGTGTTCGACTCCCTTGCCGAACTGCGCCTGCTCGCCGGCTCCGCCCTGCGCTACCGGCGCCAGGTGCTGGCGCTGAAGCAGTACTTCGCCGGACGCGGCTGCACCGTATTGCTGCTGGACGACAGTGCCGTGTCCGAGCACGGCCTGCATGTGCACACGCTGGTGCACGGCGCGGTGTCGCTGGACCAGCTGAACCCGGACTTCGGCGCCGACCGTCGCCGGTTGCGCGTCACCAAGTTCCGCGGGCGCAAGTTCCGCGGCGGCTTCCACGATTACGAGATCCAGACCGGCGGGCTGCGCGTGTTCCCGCGCATGGTGGCCGCGGAGTTCCGCCGTGAGGTGGACCAGGTCCGTGCATCCACCGGCCTGCCGGAACTCGATTCGCTGCTGGGCGGCGGGCTGGACCGCGGTACCAGCACGCTGCTGGTGGGTGCCGCCGGTACGGGCAAGTCGACGCTGGCGACGCAAGTCGTCAAGGCCGCCGTCGGACGCGGCGAGCGCTGCGCGATGTTCACCTTCGACGAGAGCACGCAGTCGGTGGTGACCCGCTCCACGGGCATCGGCTACGACATCGAGAAGGACCTTCAAAGTGGCGTGCTGACGATCCAGCCGGTGGACCCGGCGGAACTGTCGCCGGGCGAGTTCGCCAGCCTGATCCGCGAGGCGGTGGAGAAGGAAGACGCGCGCGTGGTGGTGATCGACAGCCTCAACGGCTATCTCAACGCGATGCCCGAAGAACGCTTCATGATCGTGCAGCTGCACGAACTGCTGGCCTACCTGGGCCAGCTCGGCGTGATCACGATCCTGGTCAACGCGCAGGCAGGCCTCATCGGACAGATGCAGACCGCGCTGGACGTCAGCTATCTCGCCGACAGCGTCGTGCTGCTGCGCTACTACGAGGTCCGGGGTGAAGTCCGGCAGGCCCTTTCGGTGCTCAAGAAGCGCACCGGTCAGCACGAGCGCACGATCCGCCGCCTGGAAATCAATGCCCAAGGGCTGCATGTCGGCGAGCCGCTGAGCAACCTGCGCGGCGTCCTGACCGGCGTGCCCCACGAGCTGGGCGAGGCGGTCGATCCAATGCGCAAAGGGTGACGACGCCGGATGGATCAGTCCCTCGCCCGCCGCGTACTGATGCTGCTGCCCACGCAGCGCGACACCGAGTTGACCTCGGACGTACTTGCCAAGCACGGCATCGACACCTGTATCTGCCGCCAGCATGCGGACCTCGCGCATGAGATCGAGCGCGGGGCCGCGGCCGTGCTGGTCGCCGAGGAAGCGCTGCTGCAGGGCGCGCAGTCGGTGCTGGTGCGCGCGATCGAACGCCAGCCGCGCTGGTCCGACCTGCCGGTGCTGGTCGTCGCCCGCGATGGCGCCGACTCGGTGCAGGTGGCCGATGCCATGGCGCGGCTGGGCAACGTCACATTGATGGAGCGGCCGCTGCGCCTATCGACCCTCATCAGCACGGTGAGATCCGCGCTGCGCGCCCGCGAGCGCCAGTACCAGATGCTCACCCACCTGGACGAGCTCGAACAGGCGCGCGATGCCATCGCGGCCTCGGCGCAGCGCAAGGACGAGTTCCTGGCGATGCTGGCGCACGAGCTACGCAACCCGCTGGCGCCCATCCGCAACGCGCTGCACCTGCTGGGCGAGCCCGCCGTGCCCGAGCAGGAGCGCGCGTCGCTGCGGGCCATGATGAAGCGCCAGGTCGACCACATGGTCCGGCTGGTCGACGACCTGGTGGAAGTCTCGCGCCTCTCGCGCGGCACCATCGAGCTGCGCCGCGACGTGGTCGAACTGGCCGACGTGCTGCGCAACGCGATCGACCTGAGCCGGCCGCTGATCGACACCGGCCGCCACGCACTGCACCTGGACCTGCCCGACGTGGCGCTTCCGGTCGACGCCGACCCGGTGCGGCTGGCGCAGGTGTTCGGCAACCTGCTCAACAATGCGGCCAAGTACGCGCGCAGCGGCGGTGAGATCCGGGTCGGCGCTCGGCGCGAGGGCGGCGAGGTGGTGGTGTCGGTACGCGACCGTGGCATCGGCATCGAGCCCGACGTGCTCCCGCACGTGTTCGAGCTGTTCACCCAGGGCCGCCGCGAAGCCCATCGCGCGCAGGACGGCCTGGGCATCGGCCTGACGCTGGTGCGCAGCCTGGTGGAAATGCACGGCGGTAGCGTCACGGCCCACAGCGAAGGCCGTGGCCGGGGGTCGGAATTCGTCGTGCGCCTTCCGCTGGCTACGGCCCACGCCGGTGCCGGCGATCCATCATCGGTGGATTCGCGCGCCGCGCGGGGTGACGACGCCACGGGTGCATCGCACCCGCTGCGCGTGCTGGTGGTGGACGACAACGTCGACGCGGCCCGCTCGCTGGGCATGGTGCTGCAGATGCTCCAGATCGAGCACGAAGTCTGCTTCGACGGCCCGACGGCGCTGGACGCCGTGCGCCGATGCCGACCCGACGCGGTGCTGCTGGACATCGGCATGCCCGGCATGGACGGCTACGAAGTCGCCAGGCAGTTGCATGAAGACCCGGCCAACCAGGACATCTCGCTGGTGGCGGTCACCGGCTGGAGCCAGCTCCAGGACAAGGAACGCACCCAGCAGGCCGGCTTCAGCCACCACTTCAGCAAGCCGGTGGACATCGGTGCGCTGCAGGCGTTGCTGGGCGAGCTTCGCGCGTCCAACGGCAGGCACACGCCGGGCGACGGCGACAGCGATGGCAAAGACGCGGGGGCGTTGAGCCGCGTCGGCTGACGACGGCGCCCAACTGGGCGCCGCCC
>MIDV01000008.1:4642-4844 GCA_001830245.1 Lysobacterales bacterium RIFOXYA1_FULL_69_10
TCCCGACGCAATACGGCGAAAAAGTCGCTATTCGCATTCTTGACCCGGAAAGCTCGATCGATACATTGCCGGAATTGGGATTTGATGGCGATAATCTGGCCGCCATACAAGAAGCGCTTACGCGGCCCTACGGGTTGATTTTGGTTACGGGCCCGACCGGTTCCGGAAAAACCACGACGTTGTACGCGGCGCTCGAATCGTT
>MIDV01000008.1:4858-18986 GCA_001830245.1 Lysobacterales bacterium RIFOXYA1_FULL_69_10
TCGTCGACCTTGCCGCTGTCGCATTCGGTCGCGAACCACAGGTCGCCGTCGAACTCGACGTCCTGCGTGCCCAGCGGCCGGCTGACGAGCCGTCCGTCCTTGGCGACGGTGGTCATCATGGCGATGTCGACGTCCTTGATCAGCTCGGCAAGGTGGCGGATGGCCTCGGCGCGGTCTTTCACGTGCGGTGTCCTTCGTACGGGGGAGAGGCGCCTATCCAACCGCGCTCGACGGGAAAGCCGGGTGAACCCCGCGCCCCTGCACGGTGCTCCGCCACCGGGACCCCACTTACGCCAGCGGAAACGGCCAGCCGAGCATCGGCGCCAGCACCATGTACAGGCCGACCAGCACCAGCACGCCCAGCAGCAGCTTGAACAGGCCACCGACGACCTTCATGGCCAGGTAGCCCGCGACGACCACGATGAGGATTCCGAGCCAGCTCATGGCAGTTTCCGCTTGGGGGACGAAGGCATACTGCGCGCCCGGCCCCATGCATTCCACACCCATGCGCCGCCCTGCCCTGCACCTTTCCGCCATCGTCTTCCTCACGCTCGCCCTAGCCGCGTGCCGCGACCCCGGTCCGCCGCCCGGGGGCCGGGTAGCCGAGCTGCAGCGCGAAGACGTGCGCGTCGGCACCGGCGCACCGGCCCGACCGGGCATGGCCGTCACCGTGCACTACACGGGGTGGAACTACGACCAGGATGCGCCCGGCCAGCGCGGGACGAAGTTCGACAGCTCGCTCGACCGCGGCGAGCCCCTCACCTTCCTGCTGGGCGCCGGACGCGTCATCCGCGGGTGGGATGAGGGCGTCGCGGGCATGCGCGTGGGTGGCGTGCGCGTGCTGAAGATCCCGCCCGAGCTGGGCTACGGGCGTGCAGGCGCAGGCGGCGTGATTCCGCCCAACGGTTCGCTGGTGTTCGAGGTCGAGTTGCTGTACGTAAAGGCGAAGAACTGAAGCGCCTGCCCGCGCGAGCTAGTGCCCGGCGCGCGCCGCGGCCTGGTACGCCAACTCGAACGACCGCACCCGCGCCCCGTGGTCGAAGATGTTGGCCGTCAGCATCAGTTCGTCCGGCTTGTGACGCGCGACAAAGTCCTTGACGCCTGCGGCAACCTCGTCCGGATCGCCGACCACCGCGCAGGCCAGCGCACGCTCCACGCCCGCCTTCTCCTGCGGCGTCCACCACGACTCGATGTCGTCGATGGGCGGCGGGATCAGGCCCGGCGTGCCGCGGCGCAGGCGCACGAAACTCTGCTGCTGCGTCGTGAACAGCCGCCGCGCCTCCTCGCCGCTGTCGGCCGCGACCACGTTGAGACCGAGCATCGCGTACGGCGCGGCCAGGCGCGCGGAGGGGCGGAACTGCGAGCGGTACACCGCCAGTGCCTCGTCCATCTGGTCCGGCGCGAAGTGCGAGGCGAACGCGAACGGCAGCCCCAGCAGCGCCGCCAGCTGGGCACTGAACAGGCTGGACCCCAGCAGCCACACCGGCACATCGACGCCCGCTCCCGGCACCGCCTGCACGGCCTGGCCCGGTTGCGCCGGCGCGAAGTAGCGCAGCAGTTCCTGCACGTCCTGCGGAAAACTGTCGGCGCCATCGAAGTAGCGGCGCAACGCCCGTGCGGTCGGCTGGTCGGTGCCCGGCGCACGGCCGAGGCCCAGGTCGATGCGGCCGGGATGCAGGCTGGCCAGCGTGCCGAACTGCTCGGCCACCTGCAGCGGAGAATGGTTGGGCAGCATGATCCCGCCGGCACCCACGCGGATCGACGAGGTGCCCGCCGCGATGTGGCCGATCAGCACCGCGGTCGCCGCGCTGGCGATGCCCGGCATGTTGTGGTGTTCGGCCAGCCAGTAGCGCGTGTAGCCCAGGCGCTCGGCGTGGCGCGCCAGGTCCAGGCTGTTGGCGAACGCCTGCGGGACGGTGCTGCCTTCGGTGACGGGCGCAAGGTCGAGGACGGAGACGGGGATCATCGGCGGCGGATTCCAGCGGGGGTCGGACGTACGTGGGGGCGGCCGGCGCGCTTCACCACCTCGCAGGCACGCTGGCACGCTGCGTTGCACCCGCAGGACGCGCGCAAGTTGTTAAGATCCATTCTCATTTTGAGATAGAGGCATCGCCCATGCGTCCCCTGCTGCTCGGCTGCGCCGTGGTCACCGTCCTGGCCGCCTGTTCCAGCCCCTCCCCCGACGAGACCGCCAACACGGAGACCGCCTCGCCCGCGCCCGCATCCGACGTCGAGCTGGTGGTCTACACCTCGCGCAACGAGCAGCTGGTCAAGCCGCTGTTCGACCGCTACACCGAAGAGACCGGCATCGAGGTGACCTACCTGACCGACCAGGCGCCACCGCTGATGGAGCGCCTGAAGGCCGAAGGCAGCCGGACCCCGGCGGACGTGTTCATCACCGTGGACGCCGGCAATCTCTGGCAGGCCACCAACCTCGGGCTGCTGCAGCCGATCGAGTCCACCACCCTGCAGGCCAACATCCCGGAAAACCTGCGCGACCCGGACAACCACTGGTTCGGCCTGTCGGTGCGCGCACGCACGCTGGTGCACGACCCGGCCGTGACGCCGGCCGCCGACCTGTCGACCTACGAGGACCTGGCCGACCCCAGGTGGCGCGGCAAGGTCTGCCTGCGCACGTCCGCCTCCGTCTACAACCAGAGCCTGGTGGCGACGATGATCGGCACGCTCGGCCCGGAGCGCACCGAGGACATCGTCCGCGGCTGGGTGGCCAACCTCGCCACCGAGCCGTTCGCCAACGACACGGCAGTGATCGAGGCCGTGGGTGCCGGCCGCTGCGCCGTCGGCATCGTCAACAGCTACTACCTGGGCCGGGCGAAGAACGAGGACCCTGCGCTCAACGTCGAGCCGTTCTGGCCGAACCAGGGCGATGTGGCTGACGGCATTCGCGGCGTCCACGTCAATGTCTCGGGTGCCGGCGTGACCGCGCATTCCGACCAGCCCGAAGCGGCGCAGGCGTTCATCGAGTGGCTCTCGGCCGGCGAGGCGCAGGCGATCTACGCCAACGAGAACATGGAGTTCCCCGCCAACCCGCAGGTAGCCGCCGCGCCGCTGGTCGCCGGCTGGGGTGAGTACCGGCAGGACCTGATCAACGTGTCCGAAGCCGGCCGCCTGCAGGCCGAGGCGGTCAAGCTGATGGACCGTGCCGGCTACCGCTGACACGCGTCCGTTCGTGACCCGGCACGCCCCGCCCCGCGCGGGGCGTGTCGCATCCTCGCCGTGGGTGTGGCTGGCCGTCGCCCTGTCCCTGCCGGCACTGGTACCGCTGCTGGCCACGGTGACGGCGCTGGCACGTCCCGACCCCGCCACCCTCGCCCACCTGCTGGAGTTCGTGCTGCCCCGCGTGGCCGGCAACACGGCGTGGCTGCTGCTGGGCGTCGGGCTGGGCACGGCGCTTCTGGGCACCGCACTCGCCGCATTGGTGGCGCTGTGCGAGTTCCCGGGTCGCCGCGCGTTCTCATGGCTGCTGGTGCTGCCGCTGGCGATTCCCGGGTACGTGCTCGCCGTGGTCTTCATCGACCTGTTCGACTTCGCCGGCCCGGTCGCGACATGGTTTCGCGGCGTCGACGGCCCCGCGATGCCGGAAGTCCGCACGCTGGGCGGCCTGGTCATGGTGATGACGCTGGCGCTGTACCCCTACGTCTACCTGGTGGCACGCGAGGCCTTCGCGACGCAGGGTGCCCGGGCCATCGAGGCCGCGCGCACGCTGGGCATGGGCCCATGGCGCGCGTTCTTCCACGCCAGCCTGCCGATGGCGAGGCCGTGGATTGCCGGCGGCACGCTGCTGGTACTGATGGAAACGCTGGCGGATTTCGGCACCGTATCGGCGTTCAACTACGACACCTTCACCACCGCCATCTACCAGGCCTGGTTCGCGCTGTTCTCGACCGACACCGCACTGCAGGTAGCCGCCGCCATGCTGCTGCTGGTGGCCGCGCTGGTCGCGCTGGAGGTCCTGTCGCGGCGCAGGCAGTCCTTCGCCGGCGTCGGGCACGGGCCGGTCGCGCGCGCGCCGCTCGGCCGCTGGGCCTGGTGCGCCACCGCCGCCTGCACGCTGGTGGTCGGCATGGCCTTCGTGTTGCCGGTGTCACGCATGGCGTGGAACGCGATGCGGCACCTGGCCGATGTCGATGCGCGCTACTGGCAGACACTGGCCAACGCGCTGTCGCTGGCGTCGATGGCGGCCGCACTGACCGTCGCGGCCGCCTTCGTCGTCGCCATGGCCGCGCGCGATCGTCCCGGGCTGCTCACCTCCACCACGACGCGCCTGGCGACGATCGGCTACGGACTGCCCGGCGCGTTGCTCGCGATCGGCCTGTACGTTCCCGTGGCCCGCTTCAGTGCCCGGCTCTCCGGATCGTTCGACCTGGGCATTGCCTTGCAGGGCGGCCTGGTGCTGTTGCTGGTGGCCTACGGCATCCGTTTCATGGCCGTGGCGCATGCGCCGGTTTCCGGCGGGCTGCTGCGCCTGCGCCCGCACCTGGTGGAGGCGAGCCGCAGCCTCGGCGTCACGGGCATGCGGCAGGTGCGGCAGGTGCACTGGCCGCTGCTGCGTGGCAGTTTCGCGACCGCGGCGCTGCTGGTGTTCGTCGACGTGATGAAGGAAATGCCGATCACCCTGATGATGCGTCCCTTCGGCTGGGACACGCTGGCCACGCGCGTGTTCGAGCTGACCAACGAAGGCGAGTGGTCGCGCGCGGCGGTGCCGGCGCTGGCGATCGTGCTGGCTGGCCTGGTGCCGGTGATCCTGTTGACCCGACGGAGGGGCGATGCGGCTTGAAGTGGACAGCGCGGCGGTCGGATACGGCGCCCGGGTCGTGCTGGCCGGCGTGTCGTTCACGCTTGAGCCCGGCGAAATCGGTTGCCTGCTCGGCCCGTCCGCGGCCGGCAAGACGACGCTGCTGCGCGCGGTGGCCGGTTTCGAGCCGCTGCTCCATGGCGCCATCCGCGGCGACGCGACGGTACTCACCGGCCCGGGGGTGCGCCTGCCACCGGAGCGCCGCAACGTCGGCATGGTGTTCCAGGACCATGCGCTCCTGCCGCATCTGGACGTGCTGGGCAACGTGCGCTTTGGGCTGTTCCGCCAGCCCCGCCGGGACGCGGACGCGCGGGCACGCGAGATGCTGGAGCTGGTCGGCCTGGCCGACGCCGCCACGCGACATCCGCATGAGCTGTCAGGCGGACAACAGCAGCGCGTCGCCGTGGCCCGCGCACTCGCCGCACGGCCGCGGCTGGTGCTGCTGGACGAACCGTTCTCCAGCCTCGACCCGGAGCTGCGCGAACGCCTCGCGCTGGACGTGCGCGCCGCACTCAAGCACGAAGGCGTCGGCGCCCTGCTGGTGACGCACTCGCAGGCCGAGGCATTCGCCATGGCCGACCGGATCGGCGTGGTCGGGCTTGGCCGCCTGCAGCAGTGGGGCCGCGCCTACGACCTGTACCACCGCCCGGCCAACCGCTTCGTCGCGGGCTTCGTCGGCGAGGGTGTGCTGCTGTCGGGGCGGGCCGATGGCGATGGCCGGGTCATGACCCCCTTCGGCCCGGTGCGCCCGCGCGACCCGGCGGTCGGCACGGGCGACGAGGTCGACATCCTGCTGCGCCCGGACGACGTGATCCATGACGACGACGCGCCGCTGCAGGCGCGCATCGTCGCGAGGCATTTCCGCGGCGCGGAGTTCCTCTACACGCTGGAGCTGGACGACGGGCAGCGCGTGGAGTCGCTGGTGCCCTCGCACCACGACCACGCCGTCGGCCAGCGCATCGGCGTGCGGCTGGACCTGGAGCACGTGGTGGTGTTTGCGCGCGAAGGGACGTGATTCGCGCAGGACGTAACCTCCCCCCTGCTCTCGAGCGTGCGTCATTCCAAAAGCCCCCAACCCTCCCCTGCAGTACAGGGGAGGGAGTGCAGCGTCAGCCTGCTTCCGGTTCCGACTCCACCGGCGCCAGGCGCAGGTGGTGGAAGTCGAAGCTGAAATCCGTCAGCGGGGACACCGCCTCCATCCGCACCTCGCGCACGTCGCCGTCCGGATCGAGTGCGAAGTTCACGAACGCATCCGCGTTGAGCCAGCGCTGGTCCCAGCGGACGATGAAGGTGTCGTGCTGCCAGTGCTCCAGGGTGCCCACCAGCTGCTCTGTCCGCGCGAACCGCAGGCGGGGCGTGCCGTTCTCCATCGCGACCACGACGTCGCCGTACCACGGGTCGCGGTACGTGCCTGCATAGTCGGCCAGCGGCAACGACGGCGTGGACGACGCATCGCGCGCCGCCACGTGCTTTTCCCAGTCCTCGTTAGCGTCCGATTGCGACTTCGCCAGCGCCGCCGCGTACGCCGCGGTCCAGTCGGTGCGCGGTGCGTCGAGATAGGCATCCAGCACGCGCAGGGTTACCGCGTTGAAAGCGCCGCCCAGTTCGGCATTGGTCAGCACGATCACGCCCAGGCCCTCTTCCGGTACCAGCGTCATGCGCGACACCATCCCAGGCCAGCCGCCGGTGTGCCACACCAGCTTCTCGCCGCGGTAGTCCGACAGCTGCCAGCCCTCGCCGTAGCCGAGGAAGTTCGGCCGCGCGGCCTCCAGCTCCGGCACCGACGGTTTGGACACCGGTATCGGCGTGACCACCGACCACATGGCGGCCTGTCGGTCTTCGCTGACGAGACGCGTCGCGTCGTCGCCCCCGCCTTTGATCACGCCGCCGGCCAGGTGCACGCGCATCCACTTGGACATGTCCAGCACGTTGGCGTAGAGGCCGCCGGCGCCGGAGACATTGGCCCAGCTCAATCGCGGCGCCGGCACCAGGTCCTTGAAGTCCGCGCGCGAGTGGCCGGTGGCGACGTTGTCGCCGCGGCGCAGCGCATCGCTGTTGAAGCGCATGCCGTCCATGCCCAGCGGCCGGAAGATGCGCGTGCGCAGGAATGCTTCGAGGGGCATCCCCGAGACCTCTTCCACCACCAGCTGCGCCACCCCGTACAGGATGTTGTCGTAGGCGTACCTGCCGCGGAACGAACCGTCCAGCGGCACGTCCTTGAGACGCTGCGCCACCTCGAGCGTGGTGTAGTCAGTGCCCGGCCAGTACAGCAGGTCGCCCGCACCCAGGCCCAGCCCGCTGCGATGCGCCAGCAGGTCGCGGATGCGCATTTCGTGGGTGACGTACGGGTCGGCCATGCGGAACCACGGCAGGTGGTCGATCACGCGGTCGTCCAGGCCCAGCTTGCCTTCGTCGGCCAGGATCGACAGCGCGGTGGCGGTGAAGCCCTTGCTGATCGAGGCGATGGCGAACAGCGTTTCCGGCTCTACGGGCACATCGCGCCCGAGCTCGCGCACGCCATAGCCGCGCGCAAGCACCACCTCGCCATCCTTGACCACGGCCACGGCAATGCCCGGGACCTCGAAGGTCTCGCGCACGCCCTCGACGTACGCGTCGAAGTCCGACAGCGCCTCCGGTAGCGTCGCGTCTGCGGGCGGGCCCGCCTGTCCGAACGCCGCGGCAGGTGCCAGCAGGCACAGCGCCAGCACCGCGCCGGCATGGATGCGCGCAGCGCGCAGGTCGATCGTCATCGTTGGATCCCCAGGGCCTCCGCGGTACCGCCCGCGTCGCGACCTCCGACGATACAAGCTCCCTCCAAGGCCTGCAGCCGGACGGAAGTGTCGAGGCGCCGGGACCGCCACTGGCACAATGGCGTGCCCCGCACACGGACCCGCCAATGACCCAGCCCCTGCCCCCACCGGACGTCGCGATCATCGGCGGCGGGCCTGCAGGGTTGATGGCGGCGGAAGTCGCACGGGCGGCCGGCCTGGCGGTCGCGGTGTTCGACGCCAAGGGCTCGGTGGGCCGCAAGTTCCTCATCGCCGGCAAGGGCGGGCTCAACCTGACGCACGCCGAGCCGCGCCCGGCTTTCGATGCGCGCTACCGCGAGAGACAGGCCGACGTCGCCGCCTGGCTGGACGACTTCGACGGCGCTGCGCTGCGCGAGTGGGCGCGCGGCCTGGGCGTCGATACGTACGTCGGCAGCTCGGACCGCGTGTTCCCGCTGGACCGCAAGGCCGCCCCGTTGCTGCGCGGCTGGGTGCGCCGGCTGCGCGCTTCGGGCGTGCAGTTCCAGATGCACCACCGCTGGACCGGCTGGAGCAACGACGGCGCGCTGCGGTTCGAGACACCTAGCGGGGTCGTCCAGGTCCGACCCCGCGCGACGGTACTGGCACTGGGCGGCGGCAGCTGGCCGCAGCTCGGCTCGGACGGTGCATGGGTCGGCACGTTGGCAGGCCGCGGCATCGACGTTGCGCCGCTCAAGCCCTCCAACTGCGGCTTCGACATCGACTGGTCGCCGCACTTCGTACAGCGCCACGCTGGTGCTCCGCTCAAGCCGGTGGTCGCGCACTGGACCGACGAAACCGGCGAAGCCCTGCAGCTGCAGGGTGAGTGCGTGGCGACAGAGTCCGGCATCGAGGGCAGCCTCGTGTACGCGCTCTCGCCGATGCTGCGCGAAGCGATCGAGCGCGACGGACAGGCGACGCTGCACCTGGACCTTGCCCCAGGCCGCACGCGCGAGCGGCTGCAGCAGGACCTGTCGAAGCCCCGCGGCAAGCGCAGCCGCAGCGAGCACCTGCGTCGCCAGACCGGCATCGACGGCGTCAAGGCCGCCCTGCTGCACGAAGTGCTGGCGCCGACGGACTTCGACGATGCCGCGCGCGCGGCCGGCACGATCAAGTGCCTGCCGCTGGTGTTGCGCCGCGCCCGGCCGATGGCGGAGGCGATCAGCACCGCGGGTGGCGTGCGACTGGAAGCGCTCGACGACCGGCTGATGGTGGCGTCGATGCCGGGTGTGTTCTGCGCGGGCGAGATGCTGGACTGGGAGGCGCCCACCGGTGGGTACCTCCTGACTGCGTGTTTTGCCAGCGGGCTGCGGGCGGGGCGCGGTGCCGTGGAGTGGCTGGCGGCACGCTGATCGGTGGATGCGGGTAGCGGACCCCGCCCCGCTTTCAGGTTGATGGCTAAGAACAACGCAAGCCCGGCATGCTCCTGCTCCCTCCCCTGCTTGCAGGAGGGTTGGGGAGGGGTCCTCTTCAAGCAACGCGACTCAAAAGCACCAACCTCCCCCTGCAAGCAGGGGGAGGAGCAGATCCGCTGCAGCGTAATGCGAAGCCATGGCTACGCAGTGCACGCAGGGAAGTGAGTCGAGCGCTTTCTCGCCCTGCGTTAACGCCCCCACTGCCACCGTTGCCTGCCCGCGACCTCGGCCCGCTCCATGACGCTGACACCATCCATCCACCCCCACCCCGCCCGGCCGCTCGAAGGCTGCACCGTTCTCATCACCGGCGGCGCCCAGGGCATCGGCCGGGGCATCGCGCAGGCGGTGCTCGGGGCCGGCGGGTCGGTGTGCATCGGCGACACGGACGCGGATGCGGGTCGCGCCGCGCTGGAGGAATGGGACGTGGCCGACCGCGCCCTGTTCGTACGCGTGGACGTCGCGAAGGAAGCGCAGGTCGCGCGCTTCGTGGACCGCGCGGTGGCGCACTTCGGCGCCATCCACGGGCTGGTCAACAATGCCGGCATTCCCGATCCGGTCAGCGGGCCGCTCGAACGGCTGGAGGTTCGCGAGTGGCAGCGCCGCCTCGACGCCAGCCTCGGCGGCGCGTTCCTGTGCAGCAAGCACGCACTGCCCGGCCTGCGGGCTGGAGCCACCGGCGCTGATGGCAGCGCGAGCATCGTCAACGTCGCATCGACCCGCGCGCACCAGTCCGAGCCGAACTGCGAGGCCTACGCCGCAGCCAAGGGCGGGTTGGTCGCCTTCACCCATGCCCTGGCCGTCAGTGCCGGACCGGTCGTGCGCGTGAACTGCATCAGTCCGGGCTGGATTGCGACGGATGCCTGGCGCAAGCCCGCTGCACGGCGTCGCGCGAAGCTGTCTAAACGCGACCACGCCCAGCACCCCGCCGGCCGCGTCGGCATACCCGAGGACATCGGCGCCCTCGCCGTCCACCTGCTCTTGCCGGCGTCGGGCTTCACCACCGGGCAGGAGTTCATCGTCGACGGCGGGATGACGCGGTTGATGCGTTACGACTGACCCGACGCACGGCAGCCGTCCGTGCCGCCAACATGCTCAGTCGGCGCCCTCGTCTCCGTCCTCGTCCCTGGCCGCATCATCCGGCGCGGCCGACTGCGCCTGCCTGGCCTTCTGCGCGGCCCACATGTTGTCGACCAGGTTCGGATAACGACGACCCGCCGCCTCGGCGCGTGCACGAGCCTGTTCGACCAGCTCGGGTGCGAGCGTGGTCCGCGCCGCACGCGGTTTCGGATTGGAGCGGTTCCAGGGCTTCGGGGTCGGCGGCTTGCGCATCGGCGGGCTCAGGCGTCGGCGTGCGGCGCCGCGACCGGCTTCAGGCCCGGGTCCAGCGCCACCCGCTCATCGAACACGAAGCACCCACCCTCGTACCCCAGCCCGCCGACCTGCTCGAAGTAGCCGAGGATGCCGCCGTCGAGCTGCAGCAGGTTGTCCATGCCGTCGGCCCGCAGCCACAGCGCGGCCTTTTCGCAGCGGATGCCGCCGGTGCAGAAGCTGACGACGGTGGCGTCGGCCAGCGACTCGCGATGCGGGGCCAACGCCTCCGGCAGGTCGACGAAGTTGTCGATCGGCAGCGTCAGCGCGCCGGCGAAGGTGCCATGGCCGACCTCCTCGCGGTTGCGGGTGTCCAGCAGTACCAGCCTGCGGCCGGTGTCGTCGTGGCCCTGTTCGATCCAGCGCGCCAGGTCCGGCGGCGAGACAGCCGGCGCGCGCTCGTCGAGGGGCACGGCCCCGTCGCGGCGGAAGGCGATGATTTCGTTCTTGCGCTTGACCTTGAGCCGGGCGAAGGGGACGTCGTCGCTATGGCTGAACTTGGCCTGCAGCGCCTCGAAGCCGGGTTCGTCGCGGACCAACGCCAGTACCGCATGGACCCCGTCGTCGGTACCCGCCAGGAACAGGTTCACGCCCTCGGGCGCGACCAGGACGGTGCCGCGCAGGTCCAGCGCTTCGGCCTGTGCACGGATGCGGTCGGCCAAGGCGTCGGGGTCGGCGACAGGAGCGAAGTGGTAGGCGGCGACGTTGAGGATCATCGGCGCATTTTACGGCGCGATGGCACGGCCCGCGCACCACGTCGCATCACTCGTGCTGGTCGCGCACGTACCGGTCCAGCAGGCGCACGCCGAACGCGGTCGCGCCCTTGGGCGACGTGGCTGTCCCGGCCGACTCGCGCCACGCCATGCCGGCGATGTCCAGGTGCGCCAACGGCAGGGCCTCATCCACCCACTCGCCGATGAAATGCGCGCCCACGCCGGCGCCCGGGCCACCGCCGCCGTTACGCAGGTCGGCGATGGGCGACTCCAGGTCCTTGGCGTAGGACGGGTGCAGCGGCAGGCGCCAGACCTCCTCGCCCGAGGCCTCGCCGGCGGCGATGAGCTGCTCGGCCAGGTCGTCGTGGCGGCTGAAGAGGCCGGCGTACTCGTCGCCCAGCGCGCTGACAACCGCGCCGGTGAGCGTGGCGATGTCGACCATCACCTTCGGCTTGTACTGCTGCTGGGTGTAGTAGACGGCGTCCGACAGCACCATGCGGCCCTCGGCGTCGGTGCTCATCACCTCGAAGGTCTTGCCCGACATGGTGGTGATGACGTCACCGGGACGGCCGGCGGTGCCCGAGGGCATGTTCTCGGCCAGCGCGGCCACACCTACGGCGTTGACGGGCGCGCGGCGGCCCGCCAGTGCGAGCACGGTGCCGGTGGCGACGGCGGCGCCGGTCATGTCGTACTTCATCCGCCACAGGTTGGACGAGGGCTTGATGGAGATGCCGCCGGTGTCGAAGGTGATGCCCTTGCCGACGAACGCCACCGGTGCCTCGCCCGCGGCGCCGCCGTTGTAGCGCACCACCAGCAGGCGCGGCGGGCGCTGGCTGCCCTGCCCGACGGCGAGCAGCCCGCCCATGCCCAGGCGCTTCATGTCGGCGACGTCCAGCACCTCGAAGCTGACGTTGGGCAGCCCGTCGAACGCCTCGCGGATGCGCTCGACGAACGTTTCCGGATAGATCGTGTTGGCCGGCTCGGTGACCAGGTCGCGCGCGGCGTGCACGGCGGTGGCGAGCGGTTGCCAGTCTCGCTGGAAGCGGTCGGAGGCGGCTTCACCCGCCGCGGTGCGGATCACCAGCTCGCCTTCCCCTGCCTTCGGGGCGCCATCGTCCTCGTCGCGGCTTTTGTAGGTGTCGAAGGTGTAGGCGCCCAGCTGCGCGCCGGTCGCCAGGTGCGCGGCGGCATCGGGCTCGTTGCCCGACCACAGCAACTCCACGCGCGGTGCGCGGCTGCCACCGGCGAACGCGCCCACGGTGCCGCCCACGTCCTGCAGCAGGCGCGGCGTCACCGGCTTGTCGCCGGCGCCGACCAGTAGCACGCGGTCGTAGCCGGCGAAGCCCGGCAGGTCGAGCTTGGACTCGGCCTTGCCCTTGAAGTCGGCAGCATCCACCGCGCGCCGCAGCGCACCGTTGCTGGCGTCGTCCAGTTGCGCGAACGCGCCCTCGTCCGGCACGCCGTCACGCACCACGATGGCGACCGTGCCGGAGTCCGGCAGCGCGTACGGGGCGAATGCAATGGTGCGGGCGGCATGGGCCTCGGCGGCAAGGACGGACAGGGCCGCGCAGGCCAGGACGCTCAACTTCAGGTTCATCGACAGCTCCGGTGACGATGCCGGTAGCGACGCGCCACGCGGCATATGGATGTGCGATGGCGGCCATCGCGGCCGCCATTCCAGCCCCGACTATAGCCACCGGCGCCGGGGCGGCTGCCCGCCAAAGGTCATGGCCGGCGTCCTGGCGCCGGCATCGGCACAGGACGATTTCGAAGGCCGGTGGCTGCGAATTAACGGCTTCTAGATGTGCCGCTGGCTAACGTGGGGTTGCGCGCCACCGATGGCGCCGCGCCTGCGGAACCAGCGCCCGCCCCGGGCACTGCCGCGGGACCGCACCATCGCAGCGCGGGTGTCCACGCCCCCAACAGGAGTTCCCCAACGCATGAAAGTCCTACTCAATACCGACAACAACATCCAAGGCGACGAGTCGCTGGCCCAGCACGTCGAAAGCGTGGTCGACGGCGCACTCGGCCGGTTCAATGGCCAGGTCTCGAGGGTCGAGGTCCACCTGAGCGACGTCAACGGCGGCAAGTCGGGCGCCGCCGACAAGCACTGCACCATGGAGGCACGCATCGATGGCCGTGCGCCGCTGGCCGCCACCGAGGAGGCCGAGACGGTGCGCGACGCCATCGCAGGCGCGGCGCGAAAGCTGCAGCGCGTGCTGGACAGCTCGCTGGGCAAGATGGATCGCTGAAAACCGTCGTTCACCGACGGCAAGGCCGCGTGTTCCGCACGCGGCCTTTTTTGGACGTGTCTGAAGGCAGCCGTCAGCCTCCACGGTGTATCAGGCCACCGGGGCAAAGGCCTAGCGCGGATGGTCAAGCGCCGGGATGCCGGCACCGTCGGTGGCGTCCGCGAGGCCGCCGTACAACGCCACCACCTGCCCCATCAATGCCTCCGTGCTCCAGCGACGCGCATCGCGCGGACCGGCCTCCGACAGGGACGCGCGCAGTTCCGGGTTGCGCAGCATGCGCGCGACGCAGTCGGCAAAGGCGTCGACGTCCTCCTCGCTGACCAGCGCGCTGCCGGTGCCAGCAAGCACAGTCGCGGTCCCCATCACCGCGGTCGACACGATCGGCACGCCCAGCGCCATCGCTTCCAGCAGCACCAGGCCCTGTGTTTCGGTGGGTGAGGCGAACACGAACGCGTCGCCGGCGCGGTAGGCGTCCAGCAGCTCGCGTTCGCGGTTGAGGTTGCCAAAGAAGCGGACGTTGGCCCGCAGCCCCAGCTGCTCGACTCGGGCACGCAGCCGGGGTGCATCCGGACCTTCGCCTGCAATGAGGAACAGCAGCGTCGGGAACTCGCCGACCAGTCGCGCCACCACCTCCAGCAGGAAGCCGATGTTCTTCTCCACGGCCAGGCGGCTGACGGTGACCAGGGTCGGGCGGCCCGGGTCGATGCCGTGCCGGCGGCGGAACCGCGCGCCGTCGCCACCGGCGAACTCCGCCAGTTCCAGCCCCGTCGGAATCACG
>MIDV01000008.1:19001-20929 GCA_001830245.1 Lysobacterales bacterium RIFOXYA1_FULL_69_10
ATCCCGTAGCGCGCCAGCACCCCGACCATCTCGACGCTAGGCACGATGAGGTGGTCGACCTCGTGGCACAGGCGACGCGAAGCCGTGCGCGCCAGGCGCCGCGTGATCGCCGTCGGCAGCCATGGCAGGTAGTGGCCGACGTACTCCTCGAAATAGGTGTGGTAGGTCTCCACCAGCGGGCAGCCCGTCCGCCGCGCGAGCCGGACGCCGAGCGTGTGCGCGCGGAACGGGGTGTGCACGTGGATCACGTCCCATGGCCGCGAGGCCAGCCGGTCGACGGCCTGGCGCATGGCCCGGGACCGGATCAGCCGGTCCTCGGGGTCGAAGAAGATCACCCGCGACGGCAGTCGGATGACCTCCAGCCCCGAATCGTCCGGCACCGCGGCGCCGTCGCCGTAGTCCGGCGCGACCAGCGTCACCCGGTGGCCCATCCTCAGCAGGGACCTGGCGAAGGTGCGGATGGAGGTCGAGACCCCGTTGACCCGCGGGAAATACACGTCCGACAGCATCAGGATGTCCATCGGGCGCGATGCTGCGGCGGTTTCATGACGGCCTGAAGTCAGGCGGGTGCGAAGTCAGGCCGGCACGCGGTCGCGGGTTCAAGTCGCGGTGGCGGCGGCCGCTATCGACTGCGACAGTGCGCCGCGCGTCGCACCCCGATAGATCACGCCGATAGACTTGCCGCCGGCCACGAATTCCATGAGCACTCGGGTGGACACCAGCCTCGCTGTACCTGCCGGACGCCCGACGTTGCGACTGGCCGCGCCCGCCGTGGTCTACCTGGCGTGGCTGCTGGCGTATGCCTCGGCGCAGCTCATGGCCTACGCGCCGCACGCCAGCCTGTGGTTCCCGCCGGCGGCGATCACGTTCGCTGCCGTGGCGGCGCTGGGCTGGCGGAGGGCCACACCGGCGTTGCTGGCCGCGTCCGCCACCGCAAGCGCCATCACAGTGATGGGGCACTCGACGCCCGCCAGCGCGGCGCACGGGGTGGCGGCGCTGGTGCTGTTCCCGGTCGCGCACGTGGTCTCGTTCGGCCTGGCCGCCCGCTTCACCCTGGCCTCGGTCAGCCACGGCCCGATGCCGTCGCTTCCGCGTACGGTCGCCGCTTTCCTCGTCGGCGGCGCCGTGGCGTCGGCGCTGGCGGCGTGGCTGGGGGCATGGACCATGCACTGGGCCGGGATGCTGGACCGCGACGCCGTCCTTGCCACTGCATTGCCCTGGTGGATCGGCGACTACGCCGGCCTGACCGCGCTCGGGCCGCTGCTCATGCTCGGGCTGCGGCGCGTGGCCGAGCGTGCCCGCCTGCCACAGCACGACGCGCTGTACGCCTTCGATGCCCTGCCCCGCCCGCCGCATACCGGCGGCCGGCTGCTACCGAAACTGTCGCTGGTCCTGGCCCTGGCGCTGGCCGGCCTGTTCGCGCTGGCCGCCGCGCCACAGTACGAGTCGCTGCTGTTCCCGGTGTTCCTGGCGATCGTCCTGCAGCTGTGGATCGCCCACACGCAGGGAATGCTGGAATCGCTGCTGTCGGTCGCGGTCATCAGCACGGTGCTGGTGGTGGCCGTGGCAGCCCTGGGCCTGGGCGAGCACGCCCTGACGCTGCAGTTCGCGATGGTCACGCTGGCGGCCGGCAGCTACTTCGGCCTGGCGATCCCGGTGCTGTACACCGACAACAGCAACCTGCGCCGCCTGCTGACGCACGACTCGATGACCGGCGCGTGCTCGCGCGCGTTCTTCCTCGAACTGGCCGAGCAGGCACGCCAGTCCGCGCTGCGCCGCGGCGAGCCCGTCGCCGTGCTGATGATCGACCTGGACAACCTCAAGACGCTCAACGACGGCCACGGCCATGCCGCCGGCGACCACGCGCTGGTCGAGGTCGCCGACGCCTGCCGCGGCGCGCTGCGGCGTGGGGACGTGTTCGGGCGGCT
>MIDV01000008.1:20945-27817 GCA_001830245.1 Lysobacterales bacterium RIFOXYA1_FULL_69_10
ATCCAGGCGAGCCTGGTCCGCGCGCGCGTGAGCATCGGCATCGCCATCGACGAGCACCCCGACACGGCGCTGCATGTCGTCATCGACCGCGCCGACACCGCGCTTTACGCGGCCAAGCGGGCCGGCCGGGGCCGGATCGAGCGCGCCTGAGCGGACGCCGGGCGCCGCGACTGTTGCGCGCGGCGGTCCATGGCCGATCCCGTGCCGTCGCACCAGCGCCTGCCGCGTCGCGACGCGCGCTTTTCCCGACCGGGCCGGACCACCCGATGTCCTAAAGAATCCACGGCCGCGGCCGATACCCGGCACAGGACACCCCCGTTCCGCTTGCCAGGAAACCGACCGATGAGCGCCCGCCCCACTGCCCTGCTTTGCGACGATTCGCGCGCACTGCGCATGCTGGCCGCGCGCCAGCTCGATGACTGCGGATTCGAGGTCGTGGGCGAGGCCGACAACGGCGAGGACGCGGTCGCGCAGTTCCTCAAGCTGCAACCCGACGTGGTGCTGCTGGACCTGGTGATGCCCAAGCGCGACGGCAAGCAGGCGCTGCGCGAGATCCTGGCGCACGACAACCAGGCGCGCGTGGTGATCCTCAGCTCGCTGGGTGCCCAGGCCGACATCGAGGAGTGCCTGCGACTGGGCGCGCGCTCCTACCTGCAGAAGCCCATCGATCCGGACGTGATGGCGCGCGTGCTCCACGAAACCGTCGCCTGACGCACGAGGTCCCCATGGCAGCCAAGTTCTTCGGCCAGTTCCTGCTCGAACAGGGCCTCATCAACCGCCAGCAACTGCTGGCCGCAATGGAAGCCCAGCACGCGTCGAATCCGATGCTGGGCGAACTGGCGCAGAACCGCGGCTGGATGACCGCGGCGCAGGCAAGGCGCATCAACGAGCGCCAGCGCGCCGAGGACCAGCGTTTCGGCGACATCGCCGAATCGATGGGCATCCTCGAACGCGCACAGGTCGAGGAGCTGCTGGCCGAACAGAAGGCACGCCGCAAGCTGTTCGGCGAGATCCTCATCGAGCAGGGGTCGATCAACCGCGTACAGCTCGATGCCGCGCTGCGCAAGCACCAGGCCGAGCGCGCCGATGCGCTGAAGGCACTGGAGGTCGGCGTCGCCGGCCATCCGCTCGGCGAGGCGATGACCAGCGCGATCAACACCAGCGTGCGGTTGTTCCCGCGCACGCTGGGCGCGCCCTGCCAGGTCGCCAACGTGGTCGGCTCGGCCGATGCCCTCGCCGGGTGCGAGGTGACCGCGCACGTGCGCATCGCCTGCGATGCGCCGATGGCCATCGGCCTCGCCTGCGACGAAGTGACCATGCACCGCATGGCGTGCGCGTTCCTGTCGATCGAACCGGCGCAGTGCGATGACGCCCTCGCCCGGGATGCGCTGGGCGAGCTGGTCAACGTACTGATGGGCTACGTGGTGCGCGAAACCGTCCCCGCCGATGCCAGCTACCGCGCTGCGCCGCCCGACTTCGCCGTGTCGGCGGTCAACTTCCTTCGCCAGGACGATCGGACGCTGGCGGTCGCGATGACCTCGCCGCTCGGGCCGTTCGTGCTGATCGTGAACAACTGAGGGGCGACGCGCGCGAGAGCAGGCTCTCCGACGCAGCTCCCCATTGGAACCAGCTGTCCCTCCCCAGTTTGGAAAAGGGGGTGGGGATGTTCCGGCCTCACTGGTCAGTCATGCCACCATGCCCGGTTTCCGGGAGGAGCGGTGCCGCGGGTCCGGACGGCGAAACCCGCCTCCTGGTTCACAGCAGCGACGCGACCACCAGCGCCGCGATCGCCACGCCCACCACCCACACCACGCCCCGCATGCCATCGAGCGCGTGGACCAGGCGACCGGCATCCGCATGCGGATGACCGGGGATGCGTGACGGGTCCACGCCGGGGTGCAGTTCGTCGCCCCTGACATAGGGCAGCACGCGGCCGCCGGCCGTGTCGCGAATCGGTGCGGCGACCGACATGCCGTCGCCCGTGCCGTGCAGGTAACGAATCAGTGCCACCGCCAGTGCGTCCGATTCCAGCGCAGCCTGGAATCGCGCGATGCCGTAATGGTCACCGGCGACCTCGACACCGCCCTGCGCAGCGACATGCAGGCGCACCGGCTCGCCTGGCGGCATGCCGACCGCCTGCCGGACCACGTCCAGCCGCGAGGCGAGTACGGCAGCGAGTTGCCGCCGCACATCCGCCGGCAGTTCGTCGACACGGGGCAGGCGCTGGCTGTCGCCGGCCTCCAGCTGCGCAAGCAGCGACGCCGCCGGCGACCACTGGGCAGCGCCCGCCACGGGTGCGATACCCGGCCCCGCCCCGGATGCAGGCAGCGCCGCGCCGGCACGCGTGGCGGACGCCGGCGCCACGGCACCCGGCCCGGACGGGAGCCTGGCGTCGATAGATGCAGGACGGCTCGGTGGCATCGACATGGGCATGGCCGGTGGCGCCGGCCCTCGACCGGAGGACTCCGGCGTATGTCCGGGACATCGGCCGCCACGCCCGATTCTTGAGCGGTGCCTTCTCCAGCGGTGGATGGGGACATCACCGCACGCGCGTTAAGGTGGTCCGGCAATCCGTAACCGGAAACGATCCCGCCCATGCATGTCCCGCGTCCCAACCGCCCCATTCTTTTTGCCGTCGCCGTAGTACTGACGGCCGTCCTGCTCCCCGCACATGGCGCAGCCCCCGTGGATACCGGCGACGGCAGCGCGAGCGGCTACACGACGCTCGACGTCACCCTGCTGCTGGTCTACCTGCTGGGCGCGCTGGTGCTGTCGTTCCTGTGTTCGGTGGCCGAGGCGACGCTGCTGAGCATCACGCCCTCGTTTATCCAGGGCCTGCGTGAGACGCGGCCGCAGCTGGCCGAATCGCTGCAGCGCCTGCGCCAGGACAACGTCGACCAGTCGCTCGCGGCCATCCTGACGCTCAACACGATCGCCCACACCGCCGGCGCCATCGGGTCGGGCGCCAAGGCGACGGTGGTGTTCGGCAGTGCCTGGGTCGGAGTGTTCTCCGCCGTGGCCACGCTGCTGATCCTGTTCCTGTCGGAGATCGTCCCCAAGACGCTGGGCGCGGTGTACTGGCGCAGCCTGGCCGCCCCCACCGCGCGCTTCGTCCGCGCCCTGATCGTGATGCTGTACCCGCTGATCAAGATGTCGGAGTTGCTGACGCGCCTGGTATCGCGCGGCAAGAAAGTGCATGTCTTCAGCCGAGACGAGTTCGTGGCCATGGCCGACGTCGGCGAGGAAGCCGGGCAGATCGACGAGCGCGAGTCGCGCATCATCCGCAACCTGTTCCGCATGACCGCCCTGAAGGCGCGCGATGCGATGACGCCGCGCACCGTGGTCAAGGCGATCCCGGGCGACCGGACCGTTGGCGATGCGCTCGAGGAGAGCGGCGACACACCGTTCTCCCGGCTTCCGGTCTACGGCAGCGACCTCGACGACGTGCACGGCTTCATTCTCAAGGACGACCTCCTGCTTGCGCATGCGCGTGGCGAGAACTCGCGCCTGGTGTCGGAACTGAAGCGCGAACTTCCCGCCATCCCCGGCTCCCAGCCGCTTTCGACCGTGCTGGAGCGCCTGCTGGAACGGCGCCACCAGATCACCCTGGTGGTGGGCGAGTACGGCGAGACGCTCGGCCTGCTGACGCTGGAGGACCTGATCGAAACCCTGCTGGGCGACGAGATTGTCGACGAGCGGGACACGGTTGAGGACATGCGTGCACTGGCCCGCGAGCGCTGGGAGCGCCGCGCCAAGCGCCGGGGCATGGAACCTGCGGCCTGGACGCGCAAGCAGGCACCGCCGGACCGCGGCTGACCGCATCACGCGGGGTTTGCGACGGCATTGCTAGCGTGCGCTCCTGTTGACCTGGAGCCCCCGCCCATGAAGATCCTGATGGTCCTGACCTCGCACGACCGCCTCGGCAACACCGGCCGCACGACCGGTTTCTGGCTTGAGGAGTTCGCCGCGCCCTACTACGTGTTCAAGGACGCCGGCGCGCAGGTCGTACTGGCCTCGCCCAAGGGCGGCCCGCCGCCGCTGGACCCCAAGAGCGACGAGCCCGACGCGCAGACCGCGGCCACCGAGCGCTACCGCAACGACAAGGACGCCATCGAAGCGCTGACCCACACCGAGAAGCTGTCGAAGGTCGTGCGCGACGATTTCGACGCGGTGTTCTACCCCGGCGGCCATGGTCCGCTGTGGGACCTGGCCGAGGACCCGGATTCCATCGAACTGATCGAGGCCTGCGACGTCGCCGGCCGGCCGCTGGCCGCCGTGTGCCACGCGCCCGCGGTGCTGCGCAATGCCCTCAACCGCGACGGCGACCCGCTGGTGAAAGGCCGCAAGGTGACCGGCTTCAGCAACAGCGAAGAGGAAGCCGTCGGGCTGACCGACGTGGTGCCGTTCCTGCTGGAAGACGTGCTCAAGGCCAACGGCGCGCAGTACAGCCGCGGCGAGGACTGGAAGCCCTACGTCGTGGTCGACGGCCACCTGGTGACCGGGCAGAACCCCGCCTCGTCCGAAGACGCCGCGCGCGCCCTGCTCAAACTGCTCGGGCGTTGAGCCCGGACGCGGTCACGCCGCGGCGGCGGGCGTGCGCCGCGGGATCGACCACAGCGCCGCCAGCGTGAGCAGCGCGGCGGCGGCCAGGTAGAGACCGACGCTGCCGAGCCCGAAGCGGCCGGCCAGCCAGGTCGCGACGTAGGGCGCCAGCGAGGCGCCGAAGATGCCCGAAAGATTGAACGCCAGGGACGCACCGGTGTAACGCACCGGCGCCGGGAACTGCTCGGCCAGCAACGTCCCGATCGGCCCGTAGGTCAGCCCCATCAGGCCCAGCCCAAGCAGCAGAAAAGCGCCGACCGAGGCCAGGCTGCCGGCCACGAACAGCCGGTCCAGAAGCAGGCCGAATACCAGGATCGCCAGCGTGGCGATGATCATCGAGCGGCGGCGTCCGTGCCGGTCGGCGTATACCGCGGCCAGCGGAATGGTCGCGGCGAACGCCACCACGCCGGCCATTTGCAGCCACAGGAACGCATCGCGCGAATAGCCCAGTTGCGACGTGCCCCAGCTCAGCGCGAACACCGTCATCAGGTAGAACAACACGAAGGTCGCCAGCGCCGACAGCGTGCCCACCAGCAACGCGCGCGGGTGGCGGACCAGCACGTCGCGCATCGGCAGGCGCACGCGCTCCTGGCGGTCGAGCACGCGCTGGAAGGCCGGCGTCTCGCTGATGCTCAGCCGCACCCACAGGCCCAGCAGCACCAGCACGGCGCTGCCCAGGAACGGCACGCGCCAGCCCCATGACATGAAGGCGGCTTCGTCCAGCAAGGCGCCCAGCAGCAGGAACGACCCGGTCGCCAGGAAAAAGCCCAGCGGCGCGCCCAGCTGCGGGAACATGCCGTACCACGCGCGTTTGCCCGGCGGCGCGTTCTCGGTCGCCAGCAGCACCGCACCGCCCCACTCGCCGCCCAGCCCCAGCCCTTGGCCGAAGCGGCACAGCGCCAGCAGCGCGGGGGCGACAAGGCCGATCTGCTGGTAGGTCGGCAGCAGGCCGATGACGACGGTCGAGATGCCCATGGTCAGCAGCGCCGCCACCAGCGTGGCCTTGCGCCCGATGCGGTCGCCGAAGTGCCCGAACACCGCCGAACCGATCGGCCGCGCGAAAAACGCCAGCGCGAACGTCGCCAGCGACTGCAGCGTTGCGCTCGCCGGATCACCGGTCGGGAAGAACAACGATGGGAACACCAACACCGCGGCCGTGGCGTAGATGTAGAAGTCGAAGAACTCGATGGTCGTCCCGACCAGGCTGGCGAACAGCACGCGGGCGGGTGAGCTGGGGGGAGGCGCGGCGGCGCCCGGCGCCGGAGCGGCGTCACTGGACATGGGTGTCATCGGCACTGGCGGCTCGTTGCAGTCACTGCTTGTGGGTCACCGCGCGGCGCAGGTTGATGCGCGCCTGCGCATCCAGCCGCTGGTGGAAGAAGTCACTCAGGTAGAGCCGCGGCCGCTGCAGCAGTGCCTTCAGGAAGCGCTTGCGATTGAGCTTGTAGAGCCACGCCGGCACGTGGCCGCGGTACTCGGCGGCGATGGCCCGGTCGTAGGCCGCGAAGGCGTCGGGCGGCGCGCCGAGGATGGCCATGTCGCAGTCAAGGAAGTGGCGGGCGTCGTCGGCATCGGGGCCCTCCCCCAGCTCGGCCCCGTCGATGCGGCCGTGGCGGGCGGTGAGTTCGATCAGCGCCGCGACGTGGTCGGCATCGACGCTTCGACCAGTCAACCAGTGCGCGATGTGCTCGCGGGCAAGATCCGCCGACCGGGCTTCGTTGTCGCTGCGCCCCGCCTCGTACACCGCGTCGTGGTACAGCAGGGCCAGCCAGACGTCGGCCGGCCGGTGCCAGCCCGGCCCGGATGCCACTTCGCGGAAATGCACCATCAGCTGGTTGACGTGCCCCGCATGGTGGTACGCGCGCGGCGGCGTGGCGTAAGCCGCCTCCAGCGCCTCGCGCATTCCGTCCGGCAACGGCACGGGATCGCCGGGGCCCAACGCCAGCGCGACAGCCGCCGTCACGAGCGCAGGAGCCACGCGGGCAGTGCCATCAAGGCCAGCAGGAACGCGATCGCAAGCACCGACAGCACCACGCGCAGCGGATCGCGCCGCACGGTGTCGGTAAAGGTCTCGGCGCTGCCGTCGCGCAGCTGCTGCTCGCGCTCGGCACGCGCCCGCTCGCGCCGCGATGCCTGGTACTCGTCCATGAGCGCCCGCGCACGCGGGTGGTCACCGGCATCGGACAGCCAGATGCCGCCATGCGAGATGCCCCAGCGGCTGGGACGCGTTTCGTAGAAGTCGATCGAGTGGGATTCGAGCATTGCGCGCA
>MIDV01000009.1:0-10332 GCA_001830245.1 Lysobacterales bacterium RIFOXYA1_FULL_69_10
CGGGTGTGGTCAACATCATCCTGCGCAAGCGGCAGGACGGGGGCGAGGGCGTGGCCCGCCACGGCGTGTCCAGCCGGGGCGATGCCACCGAGTCGCGGCTGTCCTACAGCCACGGTGGAGAGACCGGGCGTGGCGGGCAGGTGCTGCTCGGCGTGGATGCATTGCACCGCGACGAACTGCTGGGCAGCGCCCGGGCGTGGCGCACGATGGACCACAGGCGGCATGGCCTTGGCGACCGCCGCATCCCGCTGGGCTATCGCGACTACGACCTCAACCTGCTCAACCGCCAGTGTGCGCATGCACCCGCGGACGTGGCCGGTGAGTGCCTGCTCGACATCCCGCGGTTCACCAGCCTGCAGCCGTCCAGTCGGCGCTGGTCCGTTTACGGGCACCTGGGGCAGCCATTGACGGACGGCATCGACCTCACCGTAGACCTGCGCGCGGGCGCCGCGGACCAGTCGCTGACCAATGCGCCTTTCCATGCACGTGTCGCGATTCCCGAAGGGCATCCCGACCACCGGCCCGGTACCGACCTGGACTACGCGTTCTTCGACATCGGCCCGGTTCGCAGCCACAGCGACACCCGCACCCTGGACGGCACCGTGGCGCTGTCGGGCTGGCGTGGGGCATGGGGGTGGAGCGCGGCGCTGTCGCACCACGACAACCGGGTCGATGCGCGCATCGACGGGCTGGTGCAGTACACGCAGTTCGACCGCGTGACCGACGAAGGCGGCTACCGCTTCGATGGCACGCCCAATCCACCGGAACTGCTCGGCGCGCTGTCGCCTCCGGTGTCTACCCGGGGCGACGCCACGCTGCAGCAGTTCGGATTCGACGTACACGGCCCGTGGTTCGCGCTGCCGGGCGGGCAGGCGCGGATCGCCGCCGGGCTGGAACTGCTGCGCGACGTGCTGGAGCACCGCCCGGACCCGCTGATGGTCGAGCACGACATCGCGCTGGGCCCGCAGAAGGTGCCGGTCGACAGCCAGCAGCGCGGTGCCGGGCTCTACGCGGAGGTGAACCTGCCGGTATCGACCCGATTGCAGCTGGACCTGGCCGCACGCGTGGACCAGCGCGAAGGCTACGGCCGGCGCTGGTCGCCCAAGGTCGGCCTGAAATGGAGCCCGGTAGACGGCCTGACCCTGCGCGCAAGCGGCGCGACCGGCTACCGCGCGCCTTCGCTGTTCGAGACGCGCCGGCCCAGCGTCGTCGACGAGCTGGACCTGGTGCGCGAGACGCCCGGGCTCGCGCCGTGTGCCTACGTATTCGCGTTCGGCCCGGACGAGCGCTACTGCCTCATCGGACGCAGTGCGCGCGAGAACCCCGACCTGCGCCCGGAAACATCGCGCAGCCATACCGTCGGACTGGTGTGGGCGCCGGCGGCGAATTTCAGCGCCAGCCTCGACCACTTCCGGATCCGGCGGCGCAACGAGATCCTGCCAGGCAGCGCAACCGACGATTCGGCCGCGTTCCCGCTGTCGGCGGTGCGCGACGAGAACGGCGAACTGATCGGCATCGACGCCTACTTCGCCAACGTCGGCCTGACCGACGTACGCGGCTGGGAGCTGGACCTGCAGGGCTTCTGGGACACCGCGCGGCTGGGTCGCTACACAGTCCGGCTGGCCGGGCACTACCTCGACCGCCTGGAGCGCGAGACGGTGCCCGGCGCACCGCGGTTGGACCACGCCGGCTACGAGGTGCCCGATCGCAGTGCACTGGGCTCCGTGCAGTGGCGCCGGTCCGGCTGGCAGGCGACGCTGGCCGCACGCGCGCTCGGCCCGGTGAAGGTGGGCGGTCCCGCAGAGGGGTGCCCCCGGCTCAATCGCGAGGCCGGCCGTTGCCGCACGCCGGGCTGGACGAGCTTCGACCTCGACGTGGCATACAGCTGGCCCCAGTGGCGTGTCGCGCTGAACGTGCGTGACCTGACCGACCGGGCGCCGGTGAATTACGACGTCGACCGCGGCGGCTACGACATCGCCCTTGACGATCCGCGTGGCCGCTTCTACCTGCTGAGCCTGCGCCGCGACTTCTGATCCGATGCCCCTGCGCCGGTTCCCGAAAAAAAATCGGGAGAGGGTAGGGGGGTGGCGTTGCACCTGCGTTACCGCTCCCGATGCCTGCGCCAAGCGCGGGCCGACACCGCCGCCGGCACGCCTGGCGGCGCCATGTTCGATTCAGGGGAGAAAGGTCTAGATGCAGCGCAAGCAGAAGGGTTCAGCAGTTCGCCGCGGCGGTTCGCGTGGCCAGGTTCGTTCCGTCCTGTCCAAGGCGATCGTCGGCGCACTGCTGCTGGGCAGCATGGGCGTGGCGGTGGCGCAGCAGGCACCGCAGTACGACGAGCAGGGGCAGGTCGGCGACGCCGACAGCTGGAAGAGCGACGAATTCAAGGCCGACTGGGGCCTGGAGGCCATCGGCGCGCACCATGCGTATGCGCGCGGGCTGACGGGCCGTGGGGTCCGCGTCGGCGTGCTGGACGGTGGCTCGGCACTGGCGCATGGCGATTTCGCCGACGGCGACCACCGTGCGATCCGCATGGCCGACCCGGGGTGCGAGACCGAAGTCTTCAACGGCCCGGGCGCCTGCTACGCGGCCGATGGCGACCAGGCCGGTGTCGACTACTTCCATTACACCGACGATGACCGCGCGTTTGTGCAGTTCCTCATCGACATCGGCTACCTGATCCCGGAGGCCGGCGAGATCCTCGAATCGTGGGCCGGCTTCGCCTACAACACGCACGGCACCCACGTGGCCGGCAGCATCGCCGCCAACCGCAACGGGCAGGGCAGCCATGGCGTCGCCTACGGCGCCGATATCACCGCTGCGCGCATGTTCTCCAACAGCTACATGGACCTGGACGCGCTGCTGGGCTTCGGCGGCGAGTCGTACTCCATCGGCCCAGGCGACGCGGCGTTCGCCGATGTGTTCTCGCAGATGGCCGCACAGGGCGTGCGCGCGATCAATCACAGTTGGGGCCTGTCCCAGGAGCCGACCACGGCCGAGGACATGGACTGGCTGTACAACGCCCCGGGCGTGGCCGAGTACCTGTCGATCTTCACCGATGCCGGCACGCGTGACGGGATGATCCAGGTCTGGGCCGCGGGCAATGCGTCGGGCAACATCGCAGGCCTCTATGCGACCCTGCCGCGCTGGGTGCCCGAGGCCGAGAAGTACTGGCTCAGCGTCGTCAACATCAACCAGACCGGGGAAATCGACGGCAGCTCCAGCACCTGTGGCCTGTCGATGGACTGGTGCCTGGCGGCGCCGGGTACCGACATCACCTCGACCGTCATCGGCGGTGATATCGACGGCGAAGTGGTCTACGACGAGGACGGCAACGTCGTCGGCCTGGACATCACCTCGCAGGATCCGGAATACGGGCACGGCGACCTGACCGGCACCTCGATGGCCGCGCCGCACGTCACCGGCGCGCTGGCGCTGCTGATGGAGCGTTATCCGTACCTGGACAACCCGCAGATCCGCGATGTCCTGCTGACCACCGCGCGCGACCTGGGCGCAGAGGGCGTGGACGCGATCTACGGCTGGGGCCTGATGGACCTTGAGAAGGCCATCGAGGGCTACGGCCAGTTTCGCGTCGACACCGATGTAGTGATGAACCAGCGTGCCGGCGGCGCCAAGGTCTGGGAAGGCCTGGCCTGGGACGACTGGACCAACGACATCGGCGGCCCGGGCCGCCTGACCAAGTCGGGCATCGGCTGGCTCCGCCTGAGCGGCGACAACACCTTCAACGGCGCCACGGTTGCCGAGGGCATCCTCGAGCTGGACGGCGAGAACACGCTGGCCGGCCACGTCGACGTGGACGGCGGCGTTCTGATCCTCAACGGCTCGCTGGTCGATACCGACCTGGCCGTCAGCGACGGCTCGGCGCTGATCGAAGGCCAGCAGGTCGACGGCAGCACGTTTGTCGGCCTGGACGGTCGTCTGCTGGGTAATGGCACGCTGGGCAACACGACGGTTGATGGCGTGATCGCACCCGGCACGTCGCTGGGCACGTTGACCATCGATGGCGACCTGGTGCTGTCGTCCACGTCGACGTACGAACTGGAAATCGCGCCGCCGGATGCATCCGACAGCATCTATGCAACCGGGACCGCGACGCTCGAGGGCGGCACGCTGCAGATCGAGCAGGCGCCGGGCGAGTACCTGCTGGGCCAGTACTACGAGTTCCTCACCGCCGATGGTGGCGTGAGCGGCGAGTTCGGCACGATCGACGCATCGTCGATCACGCCGTTCCTCGACTTCAATCTGACCTACGGTGCCAACAGCGTCGCGCTGGACGTCGTGCGCGGCATGGCCCTGGCCGAGGCCGCCGTCACCGCGAACCAGCGTGCGGTCGGCGCGTCCGCCGATGCGCTCGCCATGGACCACGTGCTGGCGCAGCGCCTCACGCAGCTGTTCCCGGAGCAGGCCCTGCCGGCGCTGGACAGCCTGAGCGGGGAGTTGCACGCCAGCGCCCGGTCGGTACTGGTGGACAGCCAGCGTCACGTGCGCGAGGCCGCACTGGCCCGTGCCCAGGCCGGCACCGGCGCGTTTGCGCCGATGGCGGCGGGCGAGGCCGGTTCGGCGGCATGGATCGAAGTGCTGCGCAGCGGCGGCGCACTGCAGTCCAACGGCAACGCCGGTCGCGTCGACTACAGCGGCAGCGCCACGCTGCTGGGCGTCGACCACCGCTTTGCCAACGGCTGGCGCCTGGGGGTCATGGGCGGCATGGACCGCAACGACATGGCCGTGGACGGCCGCGGCAGCGAGGGCGACATCATCGGTCGCCACGTCGGTCTCTACGCGGGTCAAGCATGGGGTGGACTCGGCCTGCGTCTGGGCGTGACCCACGCGCAGAGCGAAGTCGACGTACAGCGCACGGTCGCCTTCCCCGGCGTGCAGGACCAGACGCATGTCGAATACGACGCCCAGTCCAACCAGGCGTTCGTCGAAGCCGGGTACCGGTTCGCCGCCAATGCGTGGGAGATCGAGCCCTACCTGCAATACGCCCACGTCTCCTACGACACCGACGGCTTCCAGGAAGAGGGCGGCGTGACGGCGCTGAGCGGCGAGGGCACGGACGGTGACGTCGGCCTGGCCACTGCCGGCGTGCGCTTCAACGTCAACCTGAAGGGTGCCCAGCAGGACGAGAGCTGGCTGAGCCTGCGCGGCGGCCTGGGCTACCGCGATGCCAGCGGCGACCTGTCGCCGGCGGCCACGGTGGCCTGGTCTGGCGGTGATGCCTTCGTGGTTCGCGGTGCACCGCTGGCCGACAGCGCGACCGTCGCCGAGCTCGGCTTCGGTGCCCGCACCAGCGAGGCCAGCCTGTTCGAGCTGACCTACAGCGGCCAGTACGCCGACGAGGCGCGCGACCATGGCCTCAACGCCCGCTTCTCGGTGCAGTTCTGACCGCGGAACGGTTCTGACGCACCCCGCGTAACAGGGGTCGGGCGGAAGCATTCGCCCGGGGTGGCGCCAGGGATGGGCGCCACCGACCAGGGACGGTCAGCTCCCGGCGCACGCGGAACTTCGGGGTCCGCTGCGCCGGGAGCTTTTTTTTGGGTTGTCGTCACCAGTGCGCCGAGTTGAGCGCGCCCCCTGGAGGAGCGGCTTCAGCCGCGATTTTTCAGGAGCGACGCAAGCCGCGCACGGGGAGAATCGCCCAAGTGCGCGGGCAGCTTTCTCCGTCTCATTGTTCGCGCGGCTCTAGGGCGATCGATTTACCCCCCGGGCTGTCCGAACCTTCGGCGCAGGTTGCCGGGATCGTCGGCGCACCAAGTCCGTGCATCGCGACGTACGTCGCTCCTACAGACGTTCCGTCGATGCGGTTTGACTGGAGCCTGTGCACCGCAGGTGTGTGGATCGCGGCTGAAGCCGCTCCTACATGGGGGGCGTGCGACTGCGCAGCTGGAGATCGCAGCGCACAAAAAAGGCCGCGGGAGTCCGCGGCCTTCTTCGTTATCGCGATGACGCGTTGGCTTACGCCAGGCCGGCCTGCTTCATGACTTCTGCGTGGAAGTCGTCCGCCTGCTTCTCGATGCCTTCGCCGACGGCCAGGCGCACGAACTGCAGCACCTCGGCGCCAGCGGCCTTGAGCGCGGCCTCGACGGTCTGGTTGGTGTCCAGCACGTACGGCTGGCCGGTCAGGCACAGCTCGTTGACGGTCTTGGCGACCTTGCCGGAGATCATCTTCTCCAGGATCTCGGCCGGCTTGCCGGTGTCCTTGACCTGGGCCAGGGCGATTTCCTTCTCCTTGGCGACGAAGTCGGCGGGGACGTGCGCCGGCGAGATGTACGGCGGGTTCATTGCCGCGACGTGCATCGCCAGGCCGCGGGCGAGGTCGGCGTTGCCGCCCTTGACCTCGACCAGCACGCCGATGCGGCCACCGTGCACGTAGGCACCGATGGTGTTGGCGCTGTCGATGCGGGCCATGCGGCGGACCTGCACGTTCTCGCCGACCTTGGCGATCAGGGCCGAACGCGACTCCTCGACGGTCTCGCCCGAGGCCAGCTTGGTCGACTTCAGCGCGTCGATGTCGCTGGCATCCAGCGCGGCGTTGGCGACGGCCTCGGTGAAGGCGACGAAGTTCTCGTCCTTGGCGACGAAGTCGGTCTCGGAGTTGATCTCGACCAGCACGCCCTTGCCGTCGGCCTGGGCGGCGACGATGCGGCCCTCGGCGGCGACGCGGCTGGCCTTCTTGTCGGCCTTGGCCAGACCCGACTTGCGCAGCCATTCGGCTGCGGCGTCGATGTCGCCGTTGTTCTCGGTGAGCGCCTTCTTGCACTCCATCATGCCGGCGCCGGTGCGCTCGCGCAGTTCCTTCACCTGGGATGCGGTGATTTCAGCCATGGGGATCTACCTCGATATTCGTGATGTTGTAGGAGCGACGTAAGTCGCGATCACCGGCGCCGACGAAACTCCGGGTCGCGACTTACGTCGCTCCTACAAAAGAGCTGGAACGCGGCCGCGCAGCATGGCGCGGCCGCGTGACACGGGTCTTACTCGGCCTTGGCGTCGTCGGCCTTGGCTTCGGCCTTCGAATCGGCCTTGGTGTCGGCAGCGGCTGCCTCGCCGTCGGTCGCCGGCTCGTCGGCCTTCTTGGCGGCGGCCTTCTTGGCCGGGGCGCGGCGGGCCGGCTTGTCCTTGGCGGAGTCGTCGCCGGACTCGGAGAAGTCCTCCTCGCGGACGCTGCCCGGGGTCGGGGCGGCGGCCTTGCCTTCCAGCACTGCGTCGGCGGCGGCGCGGGCGTACAGCTGCACGGCGCGGATGGCGTCGTCGTTGCCCGGAATCGCGTAGTCCACCAGCTCCGGATCGTAGTTGGTGTCGACCACGGCCACGACCGGGATGCCGAGCTTCTTGGCTTCCTTGATCGCGATGTCTTCGTGGCCGATGTCGATCACGAACAGCGCGTCGGGCAGGCGGTTCATTTCCTTGATGCCGCCCAGCGAGGCTTCCAGCTTGTCGCGCTCACGGCGCAGGTTCAGCACTTCGTGCTTGACCAGCTTCTGGAAGGTGCCGTCGGTCTCGGCGGCCTCGAGCTCCTTCAGGCGCGCGACCGACTGCTTCACGGTGCGGAAGTTGGTCAGCGTGCCGCCCAGCCAGCGCTGGGTCATGAACGGCATGCCGCAACGCTCGGCCTCTTCCTTCACGGCCTCGCGCGCGCTGCGCTTGGTGCCCAGGAACAGGATCATGCCGCGCTTCTGGGCGATGCCCGAGATGAAGTTCATCGCGTCGTTGAACAGCGGAACCGTCTTCTCGAGGTTGATGATGTGGATCTTGCCGCGGGCGCCGAAGATGTACGGGCCCATCTTGGGGTTCCAGTAGCGGGTCTGGTGGCCGAAGTGGACACCGGCCTCCAGCATCTGGCGCATGGTGATCTGGGACATCGTGGTAGAGCTCCAGGCAATGGAACCGGCCGCCAGGGTTGTGAGGGCGGCTGCCGCGGCACGGGGGCCGGGGCGGGGTTCCGGGGTTGGGCCTCCCTGCTGCCGCCGTGGCCAGATCCCGATAGCCCTGGGGCGGTACGGGACACCCCGGCACGGGGGTTTGCAGCAGGTGTGTATTCGCCGGTGACGCCCGGCGTGGGCGATCTGGCAGGCACGGGGCCTGCGCAGCCGCGGAATTCTAGCCGGTTGTGGGTCCCGCGGCAATCCGGAAGGGCTTTTTGGCCACGGATCAGGGCGGATAGGGCACAAATCAGAGCGCAACAGGATGCAAAGCGTGGATGCGCCCTTCCCACCTGTTGCTGGACCTGTTTCGAGCAGCCGTGGGTGTAGGCGATCGGCAGCAGATCCTTCTCTCCGTTCAGGATGGCAGGGGTGGGACCAATCCTGGAGTTCCGCGGCAGCACGGCGACCTTGCCGGCTACCCGCCGTGCCGGTCCGTGGAAAAAACCGTGGCCAGGAGCCCGCCATCCACCCAAACCGGACCCCGCCATCCCACACCCTCGGCCTCATCGGCGATAATGCGCGGATGCCCATTACGCTCAAAACCCCCGAGGACATCGAGAAGATGCGCGTCGCCGGCCGCCTGGCCGCCGAGGTGCTGCAGGTCGTCGCCCCGCATGTGAAGCCGGGCGTGACGACCGCGGAGCTGGACCGCATCTGCCACGACCACATCGTCAACGTGCAGGGCGCGATCCCGGCCAACGTCGGCTACAAGGGGTATCCCAAGACGGTCTGCACGTCGGTCAACAACGTGATCTGCCACGGGATCCCCAGCGAGGCCAAGGTCCTGAAGGACGGCGATATCGTCAATATCGACGTCACCGTGATCAAGGACGGCTGGCACGGCGACACCAGCCGCATGTACGTGGCCGGCACCCCGTCGGTCATGGCCAGGCGCCTGATCGACGTGACCCGCGAGGCGATGTTCCGCGGTATCCGCGTGGTGCGGCCGGGGGCCACGCTGGGCGACGTGGGCGCGGCGATCCAGCAGTACGCCGAGTCCGAACGCTTCAGCGTCGTGCGCGAGTATTGCGGCCACGGCATCGGCCAGATCTACCACGACGAGCCGCAGGTCCTGCATTACGGCCGCGCCGGCGAGGGCGTGGTGCTCAAGCCGGGCATGACCTTCACCATCGAGCCGATGATCAACGAGGGCGCGCGCCACACCCGGCTGCTGCCCGACGGCTGGACGGTGGTCACCAAGGACCGCAAGTTGTCCGCGCAGTGGGAGCACACCGTCGCGGTGACCGAGGACGGCGTGGAGATCCTCACCCGCGTGCCGGGCGACGACAACGACCTATGAGCGCGGTCGGCGCCGGCGACGCCGCGTCGGCGCAGGCCGGGGCGGACCGACACCCCGGGCCTGACGACTCCGCGTGGGCCGGGCAGGTACGCGAGCAGCTGGCCGAGGCCGACGCCGGATTCGCCGCACGCTTCGACGAGGGTGCCGAGGTCGACCGCCTGGTCGCAGAGCGCGCGGCCGTGGTCGATACGCACGTGCAGGCCGCCTGGCAGCGGTGCATCCCGCCGGAGGCGCAGCTGGCGCTGTTCGCCGTGGGCGGGTACGGACGCGGCGAACTGTTCCCGCAGTCGGACGTCGACCTGCTGGTACTGGCCGAGCCCGACGCCTCTACCGCATGCGCCGACGCGCTGGCGCGGTTCTTCGCGATCCTGTGGGATGCCGGCCTGCCGGTGGGGCACGCGGTCCGTTCGCTGGAGCAGTGCACCGAGGCCTCGCGCGAGGACATCAGCGTCCTGACTTCGCTGCTGGAAGCGCGCCCGCTGGCGGCCAACGAACTGGAGCGGCGCGAACTGCAGACTGCCGCCTCGCCACGGCTGGTGTGGCCGCCGCAGGCGTTCTTCGAGGCCAAGCGCCGCGAGCTGCGCGACCGCCACGCCCGCTACGGCGACACCTCCGACAACCTCGAGCCCAACCTGAAGGAAGGGCCGGGCGGATTGCGCGACGTGCAGACGCTGCACTGGATGGCCCTGCGCATCATCGGCACCGCCGACCTCGAGGCGCTGGTCGCCTTCGGTCAGTTGGGCGCCGACGAGGTCACCACGCTGGAACGCGAACGCCGCGCGCTGTCACGCCTGCGCTTCGGCCTGCACCTGGTGGCCGACAAGCGCGAGGAGCGCCTGCGCTTCGACTACCAGAAGCCGCTGGCCGCGCGGCTGGGCTTCGAGGACACCGGCGACACGCTGGCGGTCGAGCAGATGATGCAGGGCTTCTACCGCAGCGCCGCCATCGTGCTGCGCATCGGCGAGCGCCTGCTGCAGCGGTTCGAGGAGCAGCTGGAAGGCGAAGCCGAGCCCGAATCGATCGACGAGCGTTTCGACCTTCGACGCGGTTACCTGGCCGCCTCGTCGGACGCCTGGCCGCGCGACC
>MIDV01000009.1:10344-15663 GCA_001830245.1 Lysobacterales bacterium RIFOXYA1_FULL_69_10
TCGACCTGTTCGCGACGTGGGCCGCGCATGCCGACGCGGTGCGCGGGCTGCACTCGCATACCGCGCGCGAGCTGGCGGAAGCGCTGCCGCGGCTGCCGGGCTTCAAGCAGGCCAGCCCCGAGCTGCGCCAGCGCTTCATGCAGCTGCTGCGCGGCCCGCAACCGGTGCAGACGCTCACGCGCATGGCGCGCCTGGGCGTGCTGGGACGCTGGATCCCGGCATTCGCCCGGGTGTCGGGGCGCATGCAGTTCGACCTGTTCCATGTCTATACGGTCGACCAGCACACGCTGGCGGTGCTGAAGAACCTGGCGTCATTCGCCTCCGGGCAGCGCGACGAGCGCTTCGCGATGGCGCACGAGGTGTGGCCGCGGCTGCGCAAGCCCGAGCTGCTGCTGCTGGCCGGGCTGTTCCATGACATCGCCAAGGGCCGCGGTGGCGACCATTCCGAACTCGGCGGCGACGACGCGCGCGAGTTCTGCGAAACCGTCGGCCTGTCCGCGCCGGATACCGCCATGGTCGAGTGGCTGGTGCGCCAGCACCTGCTGATGTCGCGCACCGCGCAGAAGGAGGACATCACCGAGCCGGAGGTGATCCACCGCTTCGCCGCGAAGGTCGCCGACCGCGAGCACCTCGACCACCTCTACCTGCTGACGTGCGCGGACATCGCCGGCACCTCGCCCAAGCTGTGGAACGCGTGGAAGGACCGGCTGATGGCCGACCTCTACACCGCCACGCGCCTGGCGATGCGGCGCGGGCTGGAACACCCGGTCGCGCTGGAGGAGCGGATCGCCGAGATCCGCGACACCACGCGCGCGATGCTCTCGGCACTCGGCCACGACGATGCGGCGATCGATGGCATGTTCGCGCGGATGCCCGACGCCGGTTTCCAGCGCGGTCGCCCCGACCAGCTGGCATGGCAGGCGGTGGCGCTGCGCGGCGTCGGCGCGGGCGATACCCGCGTGCGGGCGCGCCCGGTCACGGCGCAGGCCGGCGCGCTGGAAGTGTTCGTGTACTCGCCCAACCGCGACGGGCTGTTCGCCGCGATCGTCGCCAAGCTCGACCGGCTTGGCCTGGCGATCCTGCAGGCGCGCGTGCTCGACGGGCCGGATGGAACCATCTTCGATACGTTCGAAGTGATTCCGTCCGACCCGCGCTATACGCCGACCGCCGACGAAGTGGAGCGCAAGCTCGCCGCCGCGCTCGATGGGCCGCTGGACCGCATCCGCCCGGCCCGCCGCACGCAACCGCGCCACCTGAAGCATTTCCGCATCCCGCCGCAGGTCGCTTTCGACGAAGGCAGCGACGGTCGCACCACCCTCAGCTTCGTCTGCACCGACCGGCCCGGCCTGCTGGCCGAGGTCGCCGCGGTACTGCGCAACCAGTCGCTGCGCGTGCACGACGCGCGCATCGCCACGTTCGGCGAACGCGCAGAGGACGTGTTCCAGCTCACCACATCCGACCCGGAAGGCCGCGGCCTGCCGCTGGACGACGCCCACCAGCAGGCGCTGCGCGAAGCGCTGCTGCACTGTTTCGAAGGAGAAAGCGCATGAGTTCCAGGAAGCCGGCCAAGAAGACGGCGCGCACCAAGACCGCCGCCAAGGGCGCCGGCAAGGCGGCCGCTGGCGCCGCCACGACCGGCAAGACGACAGCCGGGAAGACGGGCAAGGCTGCTGGCAAGAAGGCGGTTGCCAAGAAGGACGTGCAGAAGAAGGCCGCCGCACCCGCGCCGGCAGCCAAGCGCGCCGATGGCGGCAAGGCCGCGGCGCCAAAGGCTGCACCGGCACCCCGCAAGTCCGCCAAGGCGGCCGCGCACGACGAGCTGAAGTTCCTGATCGACAGCGCCTTCGAGCGCCGTTCGATGCTGACGCCCGACGAGGTGGAAGGCTCCACCCGCCCCGCGGTCGAGCGCGCGATCGAAGGCCTGGAAAGCGGCGAGTTCCGCGTTGCCGAGCCCGACGGCAAGGGCGGCTGGACCGTCAACGAGTGGCTGAAGAAGGCGGTGCTGCTGTACTTCCGAACGCAGGACATGGAGCTGGTGGAGTCCTACCCGTCGCCGTTCTGGGACAAGGTGCCGGCGCGGTTCGCCGAGTTCGACGAGGCCGCGTTCCGCAAGCTGGGCGCGCGCGTGGTCCCGGGCGCAATCGTGCGCCGCGGCAGCCACATCGGCCGCGATGTCGTCCTGATGCCCAGCTTCGTCAACATCGGCGCGCACGTGGGCGAGGGCACGATGGTCGACACGTGGGCGACGGTTGGTTCGTGCGCGCAGATCGGCAAGCACTGCCACCTGTCGGGCGGCGCCGGCATCGGCGGCGTGCTCGAACCGCTGCAGGCCACCCCGACCATCATCGAGGACCACTGTTTCATCGGCGCGCGTTCGGAAGTGGTCGAGGGCGTCATCGTCGGCCACCACAGCGTGATCGGCATGGGCGTGTTCCTCGGCCAGTCCACGCGCATCTACAACCGCGCCACCGGCGAGGTCAGCTACGGCCGCATCCCGCCGTACAGCGTGGTGGTGTCGGGCCAGCTGCCGTCGGCCGATGGCTCGCACTCGCTGTACTGCGCGGTGATCGTCAAGCAGGTCGATGCAAAGACCCGCAGCAAGACCAGCATCAACGACCTCCTGCGCGGGCTGGCGGAGTAGACCGTGGCGACCACTCTCTACGGCCTGTCCAACTGCGACACCTGCCGCAAGGCGCGCAAGTGGCTGGACCGCTTCGGCGTCGAACACGCGTTCGTCGACTACCGCAACCAGCGCCAGCCGGCGGAGACGCTGCTGGAATGGCGCGATGCGCTGGGTGGCTGGGACGCGATGATCAACAAGTCCTCGACCACGTGGCGCACGCTGCCGGAGAACCGCAAATCGCCCGGCTCGGATGCCGAGTGGAAGCTGCTGCTGAAGGAGTACCCGCAGCTGGTCCGGCGTCCCGTGGTCGTGACCGACGACGGCACGGTGACGCAGGGGTTTTCCGACAACGGCTTCAAGAAGCGCTTCGGCGTCGGCTGACGTTTCCTGTCGATCCGTAGCCCGGGTAAGCGAAGCGCACCCGGGGAGGGGCACGCCGCTAATGCCCCGGATGAGGTCCGGCACTGCCGGCTACGACAACGACCGCAATACCAGTGGACCCACCCATGAGCGACGTACTCGACCTCACCCGCGATCTCATCGCCCGCCCGTCGGTCACGCCCGACGACGCCGGCTGCCAGGCGCTGGTGGCCGAACGGCTCGAAGCGGCAGGTTTCGCCTGCGAACACCTCCGCCTGGGCGAGGTCGACAACCTCTACGCGACCTTTGGTGACGCAACGGCGCCCACGCTGCTGCTGCTCGGCCACACCGACGTCGTGCCCCCCGGCCCGCGCGAGGCATGGGCCAGCGATCCGTTCGTGCCCGAGATCCGCGACGGCGTGCTGTACGGGCGCGGCGCGGCGGACATGAAGGGCAGCGTCGCCGCGTTCGTGGTCGCCGCCGAGCGCTTCGCCGCCGCGCATCCGAAGCCCGCCGGGCGACTGGCGATCCTGCTGACCTCCGACGAGGAGGGCGATGCGATCGACGGCGTGCGCCGCGTCGCCGAGGTCTTCCGCGACCGCGGCGAACGCCTGGACTGGTGCATCACCGGCGAGCCGTCCTCCACGAACGAACTGGGCGACCTGCTGCGCGTGGGCCGCCGCGGCAGCCTTTCGGCGCGCCTGCAGGTCAACGGCGTGCAGGGTCACGTCGCGTATCCGGACAAGGCGCGCAATCCGGTGCACCTGGCGTTGCCGGCGCTCGCCGAACTCACCGCGCGGCGCTGGGACGACGGCTACGAGACGTTTCCGCCGACCAGCCTGCAGGTCAGCAACATCGCCGCGGGCACCGGCGCCAACAATGTCATTCCCGGCACGCTGGAGGTGCAGTTCAACCTGCGCTTCAACCCGACCTGGAGCGCCGAGGCGCTGGAGCGCGAGTGCGAAGCCGTGCTGCGTTCGCACGCATTGGAGTACACGATCCACTGGCACCGCAGCGGCGAGCCCTTCCACACGCCGGAGGGCGCATTGCGCCAGGCCGCGCGCGAGGTGCTTGCGGTGCATCGCGGGAAGCCGCCGGAGGAGAGCACCGGCGGCGGCACGTCGGATGCGCGTTTCATCGCGCCGCTGGGCACGCAGTGCATCGAGATCGGTCCGGTCAACGCCAGCATCCACCAGGTCGACGAGCACGTGCGCGTGGCCGACCTGGAGGCGCTTCCCGGCCTCTATCTGGCACTGATCGAAAAGATGCTCGTCCCGTCGGACGGCATGTAGGAGCGGCTTCAGCCGCGATCCAGAACTTCGGACGCGAATGTAGGAGCGACGTAAGTCGCGACCGCGGGACTGATCGAAGTACGGATCGCGACTTGCGTTGCTCCTACAGGGGCTCGTGAAACAGGCGATCGCGGCTGAAGCCGCTCCTACAGGTCAGGGCGCCTCGGACGGCAGCAACCGCAGTGTGTGTTCGGCCTTGCCCGGCAGGAACGGCGTCGGTCGCCCATGCACCCAGTCGTCGTGGCCCGCGCCCCAGAACGGCGACAGCGGGTGGCCGCTCTGGCCGCCGGGCATGTGTGCGATGCCATCTGCCTCGCGCCCCGGCGCCACCACCATCCGTTGCGATGCGCCGGCGTTGGGCGACTGCGCGCGCGGGGTCAGGGTGTCGCCGGCCAGCGGCTCGCGCGGCATGCATAGCAAGCGCTCGCCCAACAGCGGGATGGCGCCGGCCAGCGGATGGCAGATGGCGGCGGTGTTGCGTTCCGCCCAGGTACGTTCGGCCAGCGGTCCACGTTGGGCCAGTCCATCGCCGACCTCCACCGCGGCGTCCTCCAGCAGCGCGTCCCAGCTGTCGAATGCCGCGGGCAACAGGTGGGCCGGGCGCTGCGTGACCAGCGGCCACGCAACGCCTTCAAGCTGCGGCAGGTCGGGCATCGGTACCTCCGGGCCCAGCGCCGCGCGCGCCGGCGCCAACAGGCCGTCTGCGATGCGCGCGTGTACGGCCAGGCGCCAGGCGCGAACCAGCCGGTAGCTCACCGTGTCGCCCGCGGCGCGCTCCGGCCAAGTGGCGTCGGCGGTGGCCAGCGCCTGCAGCGCTGGTGTACGCGCGGCGTCGGCGCGCTCGCGCAAAAGCGTCCACCAGCGCTCCAGAAATACGCTGCGATCGTCGAGCTGGATCGCCAGCAGGTCCGCCTCATCGAAACGCGCCTCCGCCTGCAGTTGCTGGCGGATCATCCACGCACGCGTGCCCACGACGTAGCCGCCGTCGCCGATGGCCGCGAGGTCGCCCCCGTCCACCACCCGCGAATTGGCCGTCCACAGGCG
>MIDV01000010.1:0-1790 GCA_001830245.1 Lysobacterales bacterium RIFOXYA1_FULL_69_10
ACCTGCACCGGCTGGGCGAGACCGACCGCATCGCCGAGGCGGTGCTGGCCGGCGAGCTCAACCTGGCCGAAGCGCACTCGGCAATGCAGGCCCTGGACCGGCCGCCGACGGCCACCGCGCGGTCGCTGCAGGTGCTGGGCTTCGCGCTGGCGGCATCGGGCGTCGCGGGCCTGTTGCGCTTGCCGTGGCTCGACATCGGGGTGGCCGCGGTCAACGGCCTGCTCATCGGGCTGCTGGTGCTGTTGGCGGACTCACGGCCGCGGTTGAAGGAGGGCGTGGACGCGATTGCCGGCGTGGTCGCGGCGGCCGTGACCGTGCTGGTGGCCAGTTTCGTGGCGCCGCTCAACCAGAACACGGTGATCATCGCCTCGCTGATCGTGCTGCTGCCCGGCCTGGCGCTGACCAACGCGATGAGCGAGTTGACCAGCCAGCACCTGGTATCGGGCACCGCGCGTTTTGCCGGCGCGGTGACGACGGTGATGAAACTGACGGTCGGTACCGTGATCGCGCTGTACGTGGCATCGCTGGTGGGATTGGAGCCGGCGGTGCGCGCGCTGCGGCCGCAGCCCGACTGGGTGGAGTGGGGCGCGCTGGTGGTGGCGGCGTTCGCCTTCGCGGTGCTGTTCCGCGGCGACCTGCGTGATTACCCGAAAGTGATGGCGGCCGCGGCGGGCGGTTACCTGATCTCCCGATACGCGGGGCTGGCCTTCGGCAGCCCGGCGGGCGTGTTCCTCGCGGCCCTGGCGATGACGTTTGCCGGCAATGCCTACGCGCGCTGGTGGAAACGGCCCGGCGCCATCATCCGGGTGCCCGGCATCATCATGCTGGTGCCCGGCAGCACCAGCCTGCGCGGCCTGCTGACCCTGATCCAGCAGCAGGACGTCAATGCGGGCCAGGAAGCGCTGCTGGCGGTCGTAAATATTCTGCTGGCGCTGGTGGCGGGCCTGCTGTTCGGGAATCTGCTGCTGCCGGCGCGACGGAATCTCTGATTCCCTCCGTGAGGCCGGTTAGGGGCTTGAGAAATGGAAAACGCCGGCGCAGGGCCGGCGTTTTCCTTTATCGATCGCAGCGGGCGGTTTACTTGATCGCGAACTCGTCCACGGTGCGGCCGGCGCTGGTGTAGGCCGCCAGCCAGCGGGGCTGCTTGCCACGGCCGGTCCAGGTTTCCGACGGGTTGGCCGGGTTGCGGTACTTCGGCGCCACCTTGCCCAGCGGCTTGCGGGTTTTCCTGGCCTTGCCGGCCGCCGCCGGCGCGCGCGGGGTGGACGTGCCGCTGCCGAACAGCTCGGCTAGGGTGTAACCCTCGGCCTTGGCCTGCGCGGCCAGCTTCTTCTTCACGACGGACACCGGCTTGCGCTTGGCCAGGGTGGTCTTGCGCTTCTTGGCCTTGCTGATCAGGGACTCGAGTTCCTTGGCCGACAGCGAATTGACGTCGATCGACATGAATATCTCCGGATAGGGGGTGCGGGAGGAAAAAAACCGTCCCTGGTGCCGGGCGCCATCATACGGCTCCGCCACGCCCGGCGTAAATGCATGGGCGTAATGGACGGGTTTTAGTGCGGCCGCGGCCGCGATAATCCCCGGGCGGTGCCGGGACTAAATCCCGGCATCGGCCATCAGCCGGCGGGCCGGGCGTCAAGGCGGCCGAAGAGGGCGGCCCGGTCCAGGTTTTCGGACTCGGCAGCATCGCGGCGGCGATATTCGAACATGCCGGCCTCCAGCCCGCGTCCCGACACCACCACCCGGTGCGGGATGCCGATCAGCTCGATATCGGCAAACATCGCCCCCGG
>MIDV01000010.1:1813-15702 GCA_001830245.1 Lysobacterales bacterium RIFOXYA1_FULL_69_10
CGGTTTCGACGCCGGCCGCATTCAGGTCGCGGTACAGCGCCTCGGCGGCCTCGGCCACGGCGGGGTCGCTTTTCGGATTGATTACGCAGACCACGGCCTGCCAGGGCGCCATCGCCGACGGCCAGCGGATGCCGGCGTCGTCATGGTTCTGCTCGATGGCGGCCGCGACGATGCGCGAGACGCCGATGCCGTAGCAGCCCATGGCCGGCACGGCGGCCTTGCCCGTCTCGTCCAGCACGGTGCACTTCATGGCCTCGGCGTACTTGCGGCCCAGTTGGAACACGTGCCCGACCTCGATGCCACGCGCGATGCCCACCGTGCCGCGGCCGTCGGGCGAGGCATCACCGGCCACGACGTTGCGGATATCGGCCACTACGTCCGGTTCAGGCAGGTCACGGCCCCAGTTCACGCCGGCCAGGTGCTGGCCGGGCACGTTGGCGCCGACCACGAAGTCGGCCATGGCCGCCACGCTGCGGTCGGCCACCACGCGGATGGCCTGCTTCGGATCGACCGGTCCCAGGAAGCCGGGCTGGCTGCCGAGGTGGTCGGCGATCTCCGCCTCCGTCGCCAGTCGGTAGTCGGCCAGGCCCGGAACCTTGGACAGCTTGATTTCGTTGACGGCGTGATCGCCACGCACCAGCGCCAGCACGAACTGCGGCGTGCCGTCCTCGTTCCGCCCCACCAGGGCGATGGACTTCACCGTGCGCGCCAGGTCGATGCCCATCAGCGCGGCGACGTCCTCGCAGGTCTTCTGCGTGGGCGTGTCGACGGTGCGCATCGCCTCGGTGGCGGCGGGGCGCTCGCCCGGGGCCAGCGCCTCGGCCAGCTCGACGTTGGCGGCGTAGTCGGAGCCGTCGCTGAAGGCGATGGCGTCCTCGCCAGAATCGGCCAGCACGTGGAACTCGTGGCTGGCGCTGCCGCCGATGGCGCCGGTATCGGCGAACACCGCGCGGAAACCCAGCCCCAGCCGCGTGAAGATGCGGCCGTAGGCGTCGTACATCACGCGGTACTGGCGGTCGAGGTCCTCGTCGTGCAGATGGAAGGAGTAGGCGTCCTTCATCAGGAACTCGCGCGCGCGCATCACGCCGAAGCGCGGACGGATCTCGTCGCGGAACTTGGTCTGGATCTGGTACCAGGTGACAGGCAGCTGCTTGTAGCTGGACAGCTCGTTGCGCGCGAAGTCGGTGATGACCTCCTCGTGCGTCGGGCCGAAGCAGTACCACGCCTCCTTGCGGTCCTGGATCTTCAGCAGCTGGCCGCCGAACTTCTCCCAGCGACCCGTTTCCTCCCACAGCTCGCGCGGCTGCACCGCCGGCATCAGCAGCTCGATGGCGCCGGCGGCGTCCATCTCCTCGCGCACTACGCGCTCGACCTTGCGCAGCACGCGCAGGCCCAATGGGCTCCACGTGTACAGGCCGGCGGCGAGCTTGCGGATCATGCCCGCCTTGAGCATCAGCTTGTGGCTGATGACCTCGGCGTCGGCAGGGGTTTCCTTGCTGGTGTGGAGGTGGAACTGCGACAGGCGCATCGGCGGCGTTCAGGCGGGTGGGCCGCGCATTCTGCCACGCCGGCCCGGCGCGGCCGCCAGGCGGCGAGCGCCATTGGCGACATTGGGTTGTCGCGCCGGCGGCGCGACCGACGGCTCAGGAGGCCGCGTCCTCGCCGCAATTGGCGTTGATCGCGGCTTCGGCCAGCGCACGCTGGTTCGCACGCTGCTCCGCGTCCATGTTGCTGTCGGGCTCGCCATCGCCGTCGCTGTCCACGCCGACCGGGCCATCGCCCGCAAGCGCTTCGAGGTTGGATCGCGCGATGGTGCACTGGCTGTTCTCGGCGGGCTTTTCGGCCGCGGCGTCGCCTGCGGCCGGCATCCCCGGCCGGTGCCGGATCTCGCGGCTTTCGTAGTTGCTGCCAGCCGGCGGCGCATCGGAGTAGTGGGTCACGCCCTGGGCGTCCTTCCACTTGTAGACCTCGCCGGCCAGGGCGGGGGCGGCGACCAGGGCCACCAGCAGGCCGGCCCCCAGCAGCGGGGTGGCGCGGACAGCGGAAAGGCGGGCGGGACGGGCCATGCTCAGCTCCAGGCGGGGTCGCGGGCAGTACAGGAACGCCGATTGCAGCACCGCGGGGGCCCGCAGGCAAGCGCTACACTTGAAAACATGGACCCATCGCACACGCCACGGCCCCGCGGCCGCGGCATCTACCTGCTGCCCAACCTGTTCACCACCGGCGGCCTGTTCGCCGGCTTCTACGCGATCATCGCCGCTACGCAGGGCCGGTTCGACGATGCCTGCATCGCTGTGTTCGTCGCGGCGATCCTGGATGGCGTGGACGGGCGGGTGGCCCGGCTGACCAATACCCAGAGCGAATTCGGCGTGCAGTACGACTCGCTCGCCGACCTGATCAGCTTCGGGTTGGCCCCGGCGCTGGTGATGTACCACTGGGCGCTGTCGTTCACCGCGGCCGACGGGCCCACCGCGGGCAAGGTCGGCTGGGTGGCGGCATTCCTGTATGCGGCGTGCGCGGCGCTGCGGCTGGCACGGTTCAACTCGCAGGTCGCGCAGGTGGACAAGCGCTGGTTCGTCGGACTGGCCAGTCCGGCGGCGGCGGGGCTGGTCGCCAGCTTCGTGTGGCTGTGCCACGCGCTGGGGTACCTGGGTGAAGACCTGCGCTACGCGGCGCTCGGCGTCACGGTGACGGCCGCGCTGCTGATGGTCAGTCGCGTGCGCTACTCCAGTTTCAAGGGCGGGGCGCGGCACGACCGGGTGCCGTTCCCGGCGATTCTGGCCGCGCTGGTGGTGCTGGTGGCGGTGGCCATCGACCCGCCGGCGGTGCTGCTGCTGGCCTGCGCCACGTATGCGGCCAGCGGGCCGGTGGCCTGGCTGGTCCGCAAGGTGCGGCGCGAGCCCGCGGAGCCGGTCGCATGAGCCTGCCGTGGACCGCCGAGCAGTGCGAATGGCTGCGCGCCATGGGGCATGCGGTGTTCGTGGCGGGCGCGCCCCCCGTGAAGGTGGCCGATGAGGCGCACGATGAGGCCCCGATGCCCGCGCCGCCGCCGAAGTCGGAACCGCCTGCGGTGGCCGGAACCGCTCCAGCCGGCATTCGCCCGGCCGTGGAGGCGAAACGCCCGCCGCTTCAGCCCGCCATCGTTCCGACGCAAGAGGCGCGGGTGGCCCCACCCCCGCCCACGGCTCCGTCGGCCGGCCTGCGTACCCTGCACCGTGCGCTGCTGCGCGCGGCCGGGCAACGCACCGCCCGCGCGGCCGAAGCCGTCCTGCAGGAACTTGGCGTGGATACCGCTGCAGTGCAGGGCGATGCCGCGGCCAAGCGCGCGCTGTGGGTGCGGTTGCGGGCGCGTCGTCGGCAGAGCCGGCAATGAGCGCCCTGGCCAGCGACACGGTGCTCGCCGCGCCGCTGTTGCGGCCGATGCGTGAATCCGACCTCGACGCGGTGCATGCAATCGAGATCCGTGCCTATCCGTTCCCGTGGACGCTGGGCATCTTCCGCGACTGCCTGCGGGCCGATTACCCGGCCTGGGTGCTGCACGAGGACGGCTGCATCCTGGGCTACTTCCTGATGAGCATCGCCGCCGGCGAGGCGCACGTGCTCAATGTCTGCGTTGCGCCGGAAGCGCAGGGGCGAGGACTGGGCCGCAAGCTGGTGCGGGCGTTCCTGCACCTGGCGCGCGGGCGCGCGGTGCAGCGCGTGTTCCTCGAGGTGCGCCCGTCCAACCGCGGCGCCATCGGGCTGTACCACGAGGAAGGCTTCAACGAGATCGGGCGCCGGCCGCGCTACTACCCCGCGCGCGATGGCCGCGAGGACGCAATCGTGATGGCGATCGAACTGGTTTGACGTGACCGGTCGGTGGGGGTCGCACAAACGCTGCGACCCCGGACTCAGCCCAGCTTGCTCCGCTGCGCCGCCAACGCCTCAAGCTGCGTGGTCCAGTCGGCCAGGCGCTTGCGTTCCTGTTCCACGACCGCCGGTGGGGCGTTGCTGACGAAGGTGTCGCTGGCCAGCTTGCCGCGGCACTTGCCGATCTCGACCTCCACCTTCTTCAGCTCCTTGTCCAAGCGCGTGCGCTCGGCGTCGAGGTCGACCAGGCCCTCCAGCGGCACCAGCAGGCGCAGGTCGCCGACCACCGCGGCCGCCGATGCCGGCGCGGCGCCGGCGTCGTCCAGCCACTCGATGCGCTCGAGCCTGTTGAGGAAGCGCAGCGAGCCGGCGAATCGGTCCGCGCGCGCGCGGTCGGCCGCGTCGCCGCCGGCCAGCAGCAGCGCGACCTGGCGCGCCGGCGGCACGTTGAGTTCGCTGCGCACGCGGCGCAGCGCGGTGACCATCGACTTGAGCCACTCCACGTCGCCGGTCGCGGTGCCGAAGCCGGACACATCGACGTCCCCGGCCTCGGGGTAGGCCCGCAGCATGACCGTTTCGCCGTCGATGCCCAGGCGTGGCGCCACCTGCTGCCACAACTCCTCGGTGACGAACGGCACCAGCGGATGCAGCAGCGCGAGCAGGCGCTCCAGCACGTACAGCAGGGTGTGGCGGGTGCTGGCGGCGGCGTCGGCGTCATCGCCGTTGAGCGCGGGCTTGGCCAGCTCCACGAACCAGTCGCAGAAGTCGTTCCACGCGAACTCGTACAGCGCCTGGCTGAGCAGGTCGAAACGGTAGTCCGCGAAGTGCTTCGCCGCCTCGGCGGCGGTCGCGTCCAGGCGCGCGAGGATCCAGCGCTCGGCGTCGGTGCGCGGGTGCGGCACACTCTCGAACGCGGCGCCCTCGGTGTTCATCAGCACGAAGCGCGTGGCGTTCCACAGCTTGTTGCAGAAGTTCTTGTAGCCCTCCGCACGCCCCAGGTCGAAGCGGATGTCGCGGCCGTGGCCGGCCAGCGCGGCGATGGTGAACCGCAGCGCGTCGGCGCCGAAGGCCGGGATGCCGTCGGGGAATTCCTTGCGGGTGGCCTTGGCGATCTTCTCGGCCATCTTCGGTTGCATCAGGCCGCTGGTGCGCTTGGCCAAGAGGTCGTCCAGGCTGATGCCGTCGATCAGGTCCAGCGGGTCCAGGATGTTGCCCTTGGACTTGGACATCTTCTGGCCATGGGCGTCGCGCACCAGGCCGGTGATGTAGACGTCCTTGAACGGCACGCGCCCGGTGAAGTGGTCGGTCGCCATGATCATCCGCGCGACCCAGAAGAAGATGATGTCGAAGCCGGTGACCAGCACCGACGACGGCACGAACCGGTCGAAGCCGCGCTCGGCCATCAGCTTTTCGTTGGGCCAGCCCTGCGTGGAGAACGGCCACAGCGCCGAGGAGAACCACGTCTCCAGCACGTCGCTGTCCTGCGTCAACGCGACATCGCTGCCGAGCGAGTGCTTGGCGCGGACTTCGGCCTCGTCGCGGCCCACGTAGATGCGCCCGGCGTCGTCGTACCACGCCGGGATGCGGTGGCCCCACCAGAGCTGGCGGCTGATGCACCAGTCCTGGATGTTCTCCATCCAGTGGCGGTAGGTGTTGACCCAGTTGCCGGGGACCAGGCGGATGTCGCCCGGCTTTCCATCGGCGCCGTCGACCAGTTCGAGCCCGCGTGCCCCCAGCCCGTCCATCTTCACGAACCACTGGTCGGTCAGGTACGGCTCGATCACCTGGCCGGTGCGGTCGCCGCGCGGGACCTGCAGCTTGTGCGGCCTGGTCTCGACCAGCAGGCCGGCGTCCTCGAGTTCAGCCACCACCGCGTCGCGCGCGGCGAAGCGGTCCAGGCCGCGGAAGCGCTCGGGCACGGCGTCGTTGATTGCCGCCTCGGGCGTAAAGATGTTGATCAGCGGCAGGCCGTGGCGCTGGCCCACCTGGTAGTCGTTGAAATCGTGCGCCGGGGTCACCTTGACCACGCCGGTGCCGAACTCGCGGTCCACGTACGCATCGGCGATCACCGGGATCTCGCGGCCGGTCAACGGCAGCGTGACGGTCCTGCCGATGAGGTGCGCGTAGCGCTCGTCCTCGGGGTGCACCATCACCGCGGTGTCGCCGAGCATGGTTTCCGGACGCGTCGTGGCCACGACCAGCGTCCCGCTGCCGTCGGTCAGCGGGTAGGCGATCGACCACAGCGAGCCGTCCTCCTCCTCGTTGACCACTTCGAGGTCGGAGATCGCGGTCTTCAGCACCGGGTCCCAGTTGACCAGCCGCTGGCCGCGGTAGATGAGACCCTCCTCATGCATGCGCACGAACGCCTCGACCACCGCCTCGGCGGCCATCGGGTCCATCGTGAACACGCTGCGCGACCAGTCGCCGGACGTACCGAGCCGGCGCATCTGGCGCTCGATGGTGTCGCCGGAGTGCTGCTTCCACTCCCAGACCTTGTTGATGAAGCCGTCGCGGCCCAGCGAGTCGCGGGTCTCGCCCTTGCCTTCCAGCGCGAGGTTGCGCGACACGACCATCTCGGTAGCGATACCGGCGTGGTCGGTGCCCATCTGCCACAGCGTGTCGAAGCCGCGCATGCGGTGGTAGCGCACCAGCGCGTCCTGCAGCGTGTGCTGGAACGCGTGGCCCATGTGCAGGGTGCCGGTGACGTTGGGCGGCGGCAGCAGGATGGAGTAGGGCTCTCCCTTGCCGCGCGGCTTGAACACGCCGCTGGCCTCCCACTGCTGGTACAGGCGCGCTTCGAACTGGGTCGGGTCGTAGCTGGGGGACAGCGAAGTCGTCATCTCGATTGCTCTGGCTCATCATCCCCGCGAAGGCGGGGATCCAGTGTCGTGGAATCATGCGTCGCCGGATCGCGACTGGCGGAAACCGTGGCCCGGGTAAGCGCAGCGCACCCGGGAACCGCGCCCCGGGTGCGCTGCGCTTACCCGGGCTACATGTCGTGCTTCTTAACGTCCAGGCCGCGTGCCTGGTACTGCTTCCAGCGCTCGCGCAGCGGGCCGCGGGCGGACTCGTCGGCGGGCACGACTTCCAGCACGCGCTCGAACGAACCGTCGACCGGCTCGTCGCGCAGGTTGATCACCAGCGGGCGCATCGGCGCGGCGTGTTCGGGCGCTGCGATCAGCACCGCGGCCTCCTCTTCGTCCACGTCTTCGCCGGCGATCTGGTGCGGGATGAAGGCATCCGGGTCGAACGACCACAGCAGGTCGTCGAGCTGCTCGGCCTGCGCCACGTCGCGCGCCAGCAGCAGCACCGGCTGGCCGGCATCGCAGGCCTTGCGCGCCAGTTCGCACACCAGCAGCAGCGGCTGCTCGCGGAAGCGCGGTTTGGCGATCAGGTAGAAGTCGGCGCGCATGGCGTTTCGAGGCGGGGAATAGGGAACAGGGAATGGGAGCGGGGCGTCAGGAGCAAAGGCCGGGCGCACTGCGCTTTCCTGCCCCCATTTCCCTGTGCCCCATTCCCGCTCCTTCTCTTACTTGCCCGCCCGATCGATCAGCCACTGGCTGAGCAGGCCGACGGGGCGGCCGGTGGCCATGCCGCGCTTGCCTTCATCCGACGCCGAGCCGGCGATGTCCAGGTGCGCCCAGCGCTGGCCTTCGGTAAAGCGCGACAGGAAGCAGCCGGCGGTGATCGCGCCGGCCCAGCGGCCGCCGATGTTGTAGACGTCGGCGTAGCTGGAATCGAGCATCGGCTGATACTCGTCCCACAGCGGCAGGCGCCAGGCGCGGTCGAACACGTGCTCGCCGGCGTTCGTCAGTTCGGCGGCCAGGTCGTCGTGCTTGGTCATCAGGCCCGAGGCGTACTTGCCCAGGGCGACCATGCAGGCACCGGTCAGCGTGGCGACATCGACCAGTGCCTCGGGCTTGAACTTCTGCGACCAGGTCAGCGCGTCGCACAGGATCAGGCGGCCCTCGGCGTCGGTGTTGCCGACCTCGATAGTGATGCCGGCCATGCTGGTCAGCACGTCGGACGGGCGATAGGCGTCGGCGTCGGGCATGTTCTCCACCGCCGGCACCACGACCACCAGATTGACCGGAAGCTTCATGCCGACCGCGGACACGAACGTGCCCATCACGGTGGCCGCGCCGCACATGTCGAACTTCATCTCCTCGATCCCGCCCTGCACCTTCAGGTTGATACCGCCGGTGTCGAAGGTGATGCCCTTGCCGACCAGCACGTACGGCTTGGCGTCGCCGGCGCCGGTGTACTTCATGGCGATCAGCTTGGGGGTGTTGGCCGAGCCGCGGCCGACGGCCAGCAGCGCGCCCATGCCCAGCTTCTCCATGTCGGCGACGTCCAGCACCTCGCACGAGGTGGTGTCGAAGCGGCCGCAGAACTCCTGCGCCTGCGCGGCGAGGTACGACGGGTTGCAGACATTGGGCGGCAGGTGGCCGAGCTCGCGCGCGAACTGCACGCCGGCGGCGATGGCCTGGCCCTGCGCCAGCGCGGTTTCGTCGTCGCCCTGCAGGGTCAGCGTGCGCAGGCCCGGCTCGACCTTGGCGCGCGACTTATCGCCCAGCGTGGCGGTGTACTGGTAGCAGGCGTGGTCGGCGGCGATGGCGGCCTGGCGGATCGCCCAGGCGCTGTCGCGGCCTTCCACGGCAACGGCCGGCAGGGTCAGCAGCGCGTGCGCGGCCGGGCCGGCCTTCAGTGCGCGCGCGGCATCGCCCACGGCCTTGAGGTACTGCGGCACGCCGAACTTGGCCTTCTCGCCCAGCCCCACCACCAGCACGCGCGGCGCGGTGACGCCCGGCACGTCGTGCAGCAGGGCGGTCTTGCCGGACTTGCCGCTGACGTCGCCACGGGCGGCCAATGCGGCCAAGCGGCCATTGCTGGCGGTGTCCAGCGCCTTGGCAGCTTCGGTGAGACCGCCGTCGGCGAAGGCGCCAACGACCACGCAGTCGCAATCGAAGGCGGCGGGGGCGGAGGAGTTCAGCTTGAATTCGAGGGCCATGAAGCGGTTCCGGGAAGCGAAAGACGAAAGGTGCCAGCGAAGCTCGATGAGGCCATGCCGGCCGGGACGGCGGCGGCAGGCGCGGCCTTGAGGGGCGGGCGCGGACCGGCATCCAGCGAACCTGCAAGTCTAAAGCATGCCCCCCGGGGTGTCCGGCAGGGCGGGTACCGTCGTGCCGGCCGCCGGGCCTGATACCCAAGGTCAGAGGCCGCTCATGCACATTCAGTACACTGCGCCGTCCCGTACCGTGCGCTGCGCTCCAGGCCCCGCGTCGGCGCCGCTCCAGCCCCTGCCCGCCTCCCCCGATGCCCAAGCTCGATCGCTACCTGCTGAGCGAATTCGCCCAGTCCACGTTCGCCACGATCGTGGTGCTGCTGATCGTCTGCGTGGGCGGCGCTTTCACCGACGTGCTCGGCGACATCGCGCGCGGCCGGGTGCCTGCCGGGATGATGCTGGCCCAGCTGGGCCTGGTGCTGCTCAACTGGCTGCCGCTGATCCTGCCGCTGGGCCTGATGCTGGGCCTGATGCTGGCGATGGGTCGCCTCTACCGGGACTCGGAAATGCCGGTGATCGCCTCCATCGGCGTGGGGCCGCGGCGCCTGCTGCGCCCCTTGATGCTGCTGGCGGTGCCGATGGCGCTGGTGATCGCGGCCTGCTCGCTGTGGCTGGGGCCGATGGCCGAGCGCACTTCGCGCGAGATGATCGCCGAGGCCAACCGCAACCTGATCGTCGCCGGCCTGCAACCGGGCAGCTTCACCGAGATTCCCGGCGGTGGCGGGGTGATCTTCATCGGCAACATGTCCAACGACGGCAGCCGCTTCCAGCGCGTGTTCGTATACCGCCAGGACGGCGACCGCATGGACGTCACCACGTCCAACGACGGCGAGATCGCGCTGGGCGAGGACGGCCAGCGCTACCTGGTGCTCAACGAGGGCTTCCAGGTCGAGGGGCCGCTCGATTCCGGGTCACTGGACTGGCGGCTGATGCGCTATGCGAGCAACGAGATCCTGATGCCGGTGGGCGAGGGCAACGTGGACCCGAACCACCCCGAGATACTGTCCACCCTCGCATTGCTTGGCGACGAGCGCCCCGAGGCGCAGGCGCAGCTGCACCGTCGCATCGCGCCGCCGCTGCTGGCGCTGGCGTTCGCGCTGATGGCGATCCCGCTGGCGCGCAGCACGCCGCGCCAGGCCCGCTACGGCCCGATGGTGATGGGGTTCCTGACCTACCTGATCGGCATGAACCTGATGCTGATGGGCACCGGCTGGCTGGAGGAAGGACGCCTGCCGGCGGCGGCCGGGCTCTGGTGGCTGGTGCTGCCGCTGCTGGCGGCCGGCATCTGGCTGTACAGCCGTGACGGTCGCATGGGCCGCGTGCGCAAGGTGCTCGCATGATGCCCTTCCCGAAGATCCACGACCTGTACGTCGGCCGCGCGGTGCTGGGCACGCTGCTGCTGGTCTGGGGCGTGCTGCTGGGCCTGGATGCGATGCTGGCGATGGTGTCGGAGCTGGGCGATGTCGGCCAGGGTCGCTATGGCGTCGTCGATGCACTCACGCACGTCGCCTATACGATTCCGCGCCGCGCGCACTACCTCTTCCCGTACGCGGCGGTGATCAGCGCGCTGATGGCGCTGGGTCAACTGGCCGCCACCTCCGAGCTCACGGCTCTGCGCGCCGTCGGCCTGTCGCGGCGCCGGCTGGGCGTGACGGTGGTCGGCGCGATCGCGGTGGTCACCGCGCTGATGGTGGTCAACGGCGAGACGCTCGGGCCGTGGGGCCAGCGCCAGGCCGATGCGCTCAAGGCGTCGTCGCGGTCCAACGACATGATCGTGGCGCGCTACTCGGGCGTCTGGGCGCGCGAGGGCAACACCATCCTCAACGCCCAAGGCGGTGAGGAGCGCGACGACGGGGATGACCGCTGGCTGGAGCTGCAGGACGTGCGCCTGTACGAATTCGCCCCCGACGGACGGCTGGAGTCGCTGGCGCTGGCGCGCATCGCCGAGCACCGCCCCGGCGGCTGGCTGCTGCGAAACGTCACCCGCACCTATTTCGATGCGCGTTCGGTCAGCCAGACGCAGGTGGAGGAGGAGCGCTGGGATTCGCAGCTCGATGCCACCGCGCTGAGCGCCGACATCGACCGCCCCCGGTACCTGTCGGCGGCCGAACTTCGCGCCGCCGCGGCCTACCGCGAGCGTAACGAGCTCGATGCCAGCGAGTTCCAGGAGCACTACTGGGGCCGGTGGTTCTATCCGATCAACGTGCTGGCGCTGTGCCTGGCGGCGATCCCCTTCGCGTTCGGCACGCTGCGCAGCGGCGGCATGGGGCGCCGGTTGTTCATCGGCATCGTGTTCTCGCTGGGGTTCTGGCTGCTGCAGACGCAGTTCGTGCAGCTCGCCAGCGTCTACAAGTTCGATTACCGCGTGGCCTACGCATTGCCGACGGCGATCATGCTGGCGGTGTCGGCGTTCCTGTTCCGGCGTCGTTCGGGCTGACCCTGCGCCGCAGCACGGCGGGACTATCCACGTGAGGATTTGTGCGCGCGTACAAACCGAGTGCCGCTGGCCCGGTCGTGCCGCGTCGCAGTGAGCGGAGGACTACATGCGCGAGGGTTTTTGCATCCGTATCAACCGCGTGCCACTCGCCCGGTCGTGCCACGTAAGCCGATCACGATCGACCCACGCCCACCAGAACCCCAGCCCAGCCAGCAACAGCGACACCGTGCCGACCGCATAGCGGATTACGAGCGCGTGCCACGGCGCCGCGCCGCCGTCGCGTGCTTCCACCTTCAGCCGCCACGGCCGCATGCCGAGCGTCTGGCCGCCGCGGCGCCAGCTGGCAATGGCGTAGGCACCGGTCACGCCCCACAGCGCGACCAGCTCCAGCCACCCGGCCAGGGTGTCGGCGCGCACCGGCTTCCCGCCATGCAGTTGCAGGCTGATCGCGCCCACGACGAACCACAGCGCCAGCGCCGGGAACAGGTCATACAACAGCGCCAGCAGGCGCCAGCCGATGTGCGATGAGGGGCGGGGCGCGGGTGCGCGCAACGGGTCGTCGGAAGCCATCGCAACAGGATAGTCGCTAAGCTCATGGCCATGACCGAGCGCCCCCGCACGCCCGCGCAACGCCGGCAACTGGCGATGGCGCTGCCGCCGCTGCCGGACGCCGACGGCGGCGACATCAACCGCTTCCTCGATGCGATCTGGGCCGAGCACGGCTTGGCGCGGCCCACCCTCGACAGCTACCGGCGCGACCTGGAAGGCACCGCGCGCTGGCTGGCGCCGCGCGGCGGCGGGCTGGCCGTGGCCGACCGCGCGGCCCTGTTCGACTACCTGGCGTGGCGCGCTCAGCAGCAGTACGCGCCGCGCAGCAACGCGCGCCTGTTGTCGGCGCTGCGCGCGTTCTTCGGCTGGGCCGTGCGACAGGGCCTGCGTGCGGACGACCCGACCGCGTTGCTGCAGCCGCCCAAACTGCCGCGCTCGCTGCCCAAGGCGCTGGCCGAAAGCGAGATCGAGGCCCTGCTGGCGGCACCGGACGATTCCACGCCCGAAGGCCTGCGCGACCGCGCGATGCTGGAGCTGATGTACGCCTGCGGCCTGCGCGTGAGCGAACTGGTCGGCCTGCCGGCCACCGGGGTCAACCTGCGCCAGGGCGTGCTGCGCGTGGTCGGCAAAGGCGGGCGGGAGCGGCTGGTGCCCCTGGGCGAGGAGGCGCGGCACTGGCTGGAGCGCTACCTCGCGCAGTCGCGCCCCGTCCTGGCGGGCAAGCGCACCCTGGCGCCGCTGTTCCTGACGCCGGCGGGCGAGGCCCCGACGAGGCAACAGTTCTGGCACGTGGTGAAGCGCCAGGCCGCCGTCGCCGGTATCGACCCGCGGCGCATCAGCCCGCACGGCCTGCGCCACAGTTTCGCCACGCACCTGCTCAACCACGGCGCCGACCTGCGCGCGCTGCAGATGCTGCTGGGCCACAGCTCGCTGTCGACCACGCAGATCTACACGCTCGTGGCGCGCGAGCAGCTCAAGAAGCTGCACGCGTTGCACCACCCACGGGGGTGATTGCGTTGACTGGTCCCTGGTCGACTGTAGGAGCGGCTTCAGCCGCGATCCAGTTCACGGCGTGATCCGGTCTCTCGTTTAGAAGCGACGTAAGTAGCGATCCGCAAGCTCGCGGCAGTCTTGGTCGCGACTTACGTCGCTCCTACAAGGATGGCCATGACCGCGCTGGCCCTTCGCGGCTGAAGCGGCTCCCACAGGGCGGACGCGCCTTTGTTAACAATCACTCACCCGCCGTTCCGGGTCCGGTCGCCTGTGCATGCAACAATCACCGGCCGACCCACCGTCGCGGCCCCGCCGCAGTCCAGGATGTCCCGATGAAGCGTTTGCTCCTTGTTGCGTTCAGCGCGATCAGCCTCTCAGCCTGTGCCCAGGCCCCCGATGCGCAGGCGCCCGCCGCCGCGCAGGACGGCGTGCCGGCAGCCGCAGCGCCCGCGTCTCCCAACGAGCCGACGCCGGCCGCCGGCACCCCCGAAGCGCGCGCGCTGGAGGCGATCCGCGGCCTCAACCCGAGCATCGCCGTGGAACGCATCGCCGAGTCGCCGATGCCGGGCTTCCGCGAGGCCATCGTCGGCGGGCAGGTGGTGTACGTCAGCGACGACGGGCGTTACCTGTTCCTGCCCGGCAGCGGCGGCGCGCTGTATGACGCGCAGGACAAGCGCAACCTGACCGAGTCCGCCCTGGCCGGCATGCGCCGCGACCTGCTGGCCAAGATCCCGCAGAGCGAGCGCATCGTGTTCGCCCCGGCCAACCCGGTGCACACCGTCACCGTGTTCACCGACGTGGAGTGCGGCTACTGCCGCAAGCTGCACAGCGAAATGGCCGAGTACAACCGGCAGGGCATCGCCATCGAGTACCTGGCGTTCCCGCGCATGGGGCTGGGCAGCGAGGACTACAAGAAGATGGTCTCGGTGTGGTGTGCCGACGACCGCCGCAAGGCGATGACCGACGCCAAGGACGAGAAGCGCGTCCCGCAGCGCG
>MIDV01000011.1:0-1974 GCA_001830245.1 Lysobacterales bacterium RIFOXYA1_FULL_69_10
CGCCTGGTCGGCGATCGAGCGGGTGATCGCCTGGCGGATCCACCAGGTGGCGTAGGTCGAGAACTTGTAGCCGCGGCGGTATTCGAATTTGTCGACGGCCTTCATCAAGCCGATGTTGCCCTCCTGGATCAGGTCCAGGAACTGCAGGCCGCGGTTGGTGTACTTCTTAGCGATGGAGATCACCAGGCGCAGGTTGGCCTCCACCATTTCCTTCTTGGCCTTGCGGGCCTTGGCCTCGCCGTAGGCCATGGTGCGGCTGATCTCCTTGAGGTCGGCCAGGGTGATGCGCATCGCCGTTTCCTCGGCGATGGTGGCTTCCTGCTCGGAGATGATCTGCTCACGCACGTCGCGCAGGCCCGAGGACCACTTCTGCTTGCGCTTGAGCAGCTCGTCGACCCACTCCACGTTGGTCTGGTTGCCGTCCCAGGAGCGGATGAAGTCCTTGCGCGGCATCTTGGCGACGCGGGTGGCCAGCTCGAGGATGCGGCGCTCGTGCTGCTTCAGCGACGCGACGGTCTCGCGCATGCGGCGCACCAGCACGTCGGTCAGCGGCAGCGGCAGCTTAAAGGTGACGAAGATCTCGGCCATCTCCTCGCGCAGCTTGACCACCGACTTGTGGCCGGGGCCGTGCTTGGCGTGGGCCTTCTCGAACTTGGCGTACAGCGCGGTCAGCGCCTCGAAGCGCGCGGCGACCTCGGCCGGATCCGGGCCGGTCGGGCCTTCGTCGGCCGTGCTGTCGTCGTCGCCGTCGTCATCGGCGTCGTCGTCCTCGGTCTCGGCTTCTTCTTCCTTGGCCGCGGCGGCCGGGCTGTCGACGCCCGAGGCGGCGGGGACGGTCGGGTCCTCGAGCAGGTCGAGGAAGCCCACGACCAGCTCGGCCAGGCGCTTCTTGCCGGCAGCGACCAGTTCATAGTCCTCGACGACCGAGCGGATGGTGTCGGGGAACAGCGCCAGCGAGGCCTGGACCTGGTTCAGGCCCTCCTCGATGCGCTTGGCGATGGCGATCTCGCCCTCGCGGGTGAGCAGCTCGACCGTGCCCATCTCGCGCATGTACATGCGCACCGGGTCGGTGGTGCGGCCGCCCTCGGCGTCCAGGCCGGTCAGCGCGGCGGCGGCTTCTTCAGCAGCGGTGTCGTCGACATCGCGGTTGCCGGTGCTGTCGCCGGTGATCAGCAGGGTCTCGGCGTCGGGCGCAACTTCGTGCACCTCGATGCCCATGCCGTTGATCATGCCGATGATGTCTTCGATCTGCTCCGGGTCGACGATGTCGTCGGGCAGGTGGTCGTTGACTTCGGCGTAGGTCAGGTAGCCCTGTTCCAGGCCCTTGCTGATCAGCTGCTTGATATCGGACTGGGGGGCCTGACGTTCGTTGGCCATAAACTTGGGCACCGGGGTTGGGGCTAGAGAACCGTGCATTATACCAGCGGGCACGGGAATTGGCCCGCCGCACCGGGGTCGGGGCGGGGGCGGGAATGTCCGGAAACGACGCCGGGGCGGGCTTTCGCCGCACCGGGCCGGGTGCTTCGACCTGCCGGGTTCAGGCCCGCAGCAGGAAGGTCACCGGGCCGTCGTTCACCAGGCTGACCTCCATATGGGCCCCGAACCGCCCGGTTTCCACCCCCGGATGGCGAGCGCTGCAGGCCGCGACCAGCCGGTTGAACACCGGTTCAGCCGCTTCCGGCGATGCGGCGGTGCTGAAGCCGGGACGCATCCCGCTGCGCGTATCGGCCGCCAGCGTGAACTGGCTGACCAGCAGCAGCCCGCCACCGGCGTCGGCCAGCCCCAGGTTCATCCGGCCCTGCGCGTCGGCAAACACGCGGTACCCCAGCAGCCGATCGCACATGCGCGCTATCTGGGCGTCGCCGTCACCGGGTTCGACGCCGACCAGCGCGAGCAGCCCCGGGCCGATCTCGCCCACGGTTTCGCCATCGACGGCGACGCGGGCGTGGGAGACGCGCTGGATGAGGGCGATCA
>MIDV01000011.1:2205-2465 GCA_001830245.1 Lysobacterales bacterium RIFOXYA1_FULL_69_10
GTGGCGCGACGTGCGCGAGAGCCGGGTCGCGCGGCGCAACCTGGAGTTGGCGTTTCCGTCCGAGACGCCGGCCGAGCGCGAGGCGCTGCATGCCGCGATCCTGCGCACCACCGCGCGGCAGGTGCTGGAAACCGTGCGCCTGTGGACCCGCCCGCACGCCGAGAACCTCGCACTGATCCGCGACGTCCACGGCGCACCGCTGCTGGACGCGGCGATCGCGGCCGGCCACGGCGTGATCATCGCCGCGCCCCACCACGGCA
>MIDV01000011.1:2492-5880 GCA_001830245.1 Lysobacterales bacterium RIFOXYA1_FULL_69_10
CTGAAGGGCCCGCCGTGCGACAGCTGTTCAAGTGGCTGGGCGCGGGTGGCGTGGTCGGCATCCTGCCCGACCAGCAACCCAAAGCCGGGGACGGCGAGTTCGCGCCGTTCTTCGGCGTGCAGGCGCTGACGATGACGCTGCTCGGGCGGCTTGGCGCGCGCACCGGCGCCACCGTGCTGATGGCCTGGTGCGAACGCGTGGAGTCGCACGCCGGCCGGCCGCCGGCGTTCGACCTGCACATCGAGGCCGCGCCCGGGGCGATCGCCGATGCCGACCCGACGGTCGCCGTGCAGGCGCTCAATGCCGTGGTCGAGCGCATCGCGCGACGCGACCCCGCGCAATACCAGTGGACGTACAAACGCTATACGCTGCGGCCGCCCGGCAGCGGCGAGCCGAACCCGTACCGGGTCGGCACGACGGACTGAGCGCCGGGCCCAACGCAGGAGGCGCGATGCAGCACGCGGGAATCGACCCGGCACCCATGCCGGAACACGGTGACGAGCCTTCGCCGGGCTGGCGTCCCCTGCCCGCCCGTTCGCGGACCCTGTTCCTGGCGGGCACGACGCTACCCCTGGTGGTCCCGGTAACGGTCGCGGCCGCGGTGCTGGGCGAGCTTGCCGAAGACTGGCTGTTCGCCGGGGCGTCGTGGGCGGCCGCCGCGGCCGCGCTCGCGCTGACGCTGGCGTTCGGTCTGTGGTGGGGCGGCAAGCGCCACGCCTACACGGCGTGGCGGCATGACGACGACGGCCTGGCGGTGCGCCGCGGCCGCCTGTGGCGCAGCGAAACCCGGGTCCCCGCCAGCCGCGTGCAGCACCTGGATGTGAAACACGGGCCGTGGCAACGCCGCCGCGGGTTGGCGACGCTGGTGGTGCACACCGCCGGCACGCGCAACAGCGCGGTGACCGTGCCGCACCTGGATGCCGCCGACGCCGAGCGCCTGCGCGACGCACTGGCCCGGCAGATCGAGACCGATGACGACTGACCCGGCCGCGCCCGACGACGTGGCCACCGCTGACGCGAGTACCGCGGCCAGTGCCGCCGACGCCGAGCGCCGGCTGCACCCGATGTCGTGGCTGTTCGTTCTGCTGGCGCAGCTCAAGCAGTTCATCGTGCCGCTGGTCGCCCTGCTGGTCTTCGGCCAGCGCGCCGACAACAACGGCATGCACGAGCTGTGGCCGCTGGTCGGTGTCGGCGTGCTGGCGCTGCTGTCGGTGTGGCAGTACTTCACCTACCGCTACGGCGTGCTGGGCGACCGGCTGGTGGTGCGCAGCGGGGTGTTGCACCGCAGCCTGCGGGTGATCCCGTTCGCGCGGATCCACAACGTCGCAGTCCAGCAGTCGCTGCTGCACCGCATCTTCAACGTGGCCGAGGTCCGGTTGGAGTCGGCCGGCGGGCAAAAGCCCGAGGCCGAGATGCGCGTGCTGCGCCTGGACGACGCACTGGCACTGGAAACGCTGGTGCGCCGCCGCGGCGCGGGGTCGGCGTCCGCGGCCCAGGTAGTCGACGCACCGGACGTGCTGCTGGAACTGCCGCCCGGCGAGGTGATCCGCCTGGGCCTGATTTCCAACCGCGGCCTGATCGTGGTTGGCGCGGCCTTCGCCGGCCTGTCGCAGTTCAGCCCGCGCCTGCTGCCGAACCTGTTCGAACGCTGGGGCGAGGCGCTGTTCGGCTATGCCGATGCGCAAGCGTTCTCGGTCGGCGAGTACGCATTGGCCGGCACCAGCCTGGTGGTCGCCCTCGTCCTGCTGCTGCGCGCGCTGTCGGTGGCGCTGGCGTTGCTGCAGTACTTCGGCTTCCGGCTCAGCGAGCAGGGCCGTCGCCTGACCGTCGAACGCGGCCTGCTGGCACGGTGGCGCACCAGCGCCTCACGCCGCCGCATCCAGGCCTGGACCCTGCGCGAGGGCGTGTTGCACCGGCTGTTCAAGCGCCGTGGTCTGGAGGTCGACACCGCCGTGGCCGAGCAGCCCGACCAGCAGCGCAGCCTGCGCGAAGTCGCGCCCATCGCCACGCCGGAGCGGTGCGACGGGCTGATCGAGCACCTGCTGCCGCAGGGCGGCTGGCCGACGCTGGAGTGGCGCACGCTGCCGCCGGCCGCATGGTGGCGGCTTTTCCTGCCGGGCGCGTGGCTGCCGCCGCTGCTGGCGGCAGTGCTCGCCTGGCGCTTCGGAGCGTGCGCGTTGCTGGTGCTGCTGTGGCTGCCGTGGTCGGCGTTCAAGGCGCGCCAGCACGCGCGCCGCATCGCGTATGCCCTGGGCGATGAGCTGGTTGCCGTGCGCGAAGGCTGGTGGAGCCGCCACTGGCGCTTTGCCGAACTCGACAAGCTGCAGTCGCTCGACCTCGTCCGCTCGCCCGTCGACCGCCGCTGCGGCACTGCAACGCTGTGGATGGACACCGCCGGCGCCGGCGCGCTGGCACCGCCGCTGCGCATCCGCTTCCTGCCCGATGCCGATGCCGAGGCGCTGTACCGTCGGCTGTCGACGGAACTGGCGCGGCGCCGGTTGCGCTGGTAACCGCGCTCAGGGCGCGGCGCGCTTCTCGATGCCGAACTCCGTCCACGTCCGGCGCAGGCGACGGGTATCGGCGCGCAGCCCGCGGTTGAAGTCGATGCTGTCCTGCGTGGCGTAGCCACGAGGGTGGTCCAGGTGCAGGACGATGGCGCGGTGGCGGATGCGCTTGCCGCGGATGCCGGCGTTCTCCAGGCGCTCGCCGAACTCGCGATCCTGGCCGCCGTACTTCATGCGCTCGTCGAAGCCGTTGATCGCCACGATGTCGCGCTTCCACGCCGATGCGCTGTGGCCGTTCCAGCTCGCGCGCGCCGGGCTGATAGCGTCAAGCAGCGCGCCCAGCTTCGGACCCGCGGTCAGCTTCACGTTGCGGCGCGAGGCTGGCATGCCGCGCTTGCGCAGCCATGCCGCATCGAAGCAGCGGCCACTTCTGATGTCGTCCAGCGAGATCGCCTTGGACGTGTCCATCGGCAGCTTGTGGTAGCCGCCCGACAGGAACCGGCCCGGCTCGCGCAGGCGCAGGTGCGTGGACACGAAATCCGCGCGCGGGATGCAGTCGCCGTCGGTGAACAGCACGTAATCGGCGCGGCTTGCGCGGATCGCCATGTTCAGCGCCTCGCACTTACGGAAGCCGTCGTCGGCCTGCCACAGGTGCCGCACCTCCACCGGCAGTTGGCCACGCAGCGCCTCGATGCGCTCACGGGTGTCGTCGCGGCTGCCGTCGTCGGCCACCAGCACCTCGAAATCCGTTCGGTCCTGCGTCCCGAACCCCACCAGCACCTTCTCCAGCCAGTCGGGCTGGTTGTAGGTGGTGAACACGACGCTGGCGACGGGGGCGGGGGCGGGCTGCGGCATGGCGCGAAGGGTACCCTGTCGGCCCGCCG
>MIDV01000011.1:5892-7554 GCA_001830245.1 Lysobacterales bacterium RIFOXYA1_FULL_69_10
CTCCCCGAGCCCCGCGCATGCGCCCCGAACGCCCGCTGCTGTCCGCCACCGTCATCACCTACAACGAAGCCGACCGGCTGGCCGACTGCCTCGCCTCGCTGGACTTCTGCGACGAGGTGCTGGTCGTGGACTCGGGCTCGACCGATACGACGTGCGACATTGCCCAGGCACATGGCGCGCGCGTGCTGACGCGGCCGTTCGACGGCTTCCGCAGCCAGAAGCAGTACGCGGTCGAGCAGGCCGCGCACGACTGGATCCTCAGCCTGGATGCCGACGAGCGCATCGACGCGCGGCTGCGCGAGGCGATCGTGGCCGAGCGCGATGCCGGCTTCGCCCGCGCCGCCGGCTACCGGTTCGCACGCGCGTCGGAATACTTCGGCCGCTTCCTGCGCCACGGCAACGCGTATCCCGACCGCAAGCTGCGGCTGTTCGACCGGCGTCGCGGCGGCTGGCGCGGCGAGCGCGAGATCCACGAGACCGCCACCGTCGACGGCGCCGTTGCCACCCTGCCGGGCGAGATGCTGCACCTGCCGTTCCGCTCGTTCGAACACCAGCTGGCCAAGTCCCGCCAGTACGCACAGATGATGGCCGAGCACGCGCACGCACGCGGCAAGCGCGCGTCGCTGGCGAAGATGGTGGTGGGGCCGGCGTGGCGCTTCTTCCGCGGCTACGTGCTGCGCGCCGGTTTCCGCGACGGCGCACCCGGGCTGATCTACGCCTATGTCACCGCCTACACCGCGCGCCAGAAGGCGATCCGGCTGTGGCTGCTGCAGCACGGGCAGCCGATCCACGACCCGCCGCGCGGGACCGGGAACCACACGTAGGATGGTTGAGCGCAACGAGACCCATCGTTGCGAAACCCGAGCCGCCGCGCTGCTCGACCGCAAAGCGCCCTGCCACTGACGTCCACGTCCGGCCACGACGGGAACGCGACGCGCGGCTTCCTGCGAAGAAAATTTCCGGCTGTGGGTCGTCGGTTCGTGTCGGCTGCGCATGATGGGTATCGCTGCGCTCAACCCATCCTACGGCTGCGGATGCACGCGGATGATCCCGCTCAACCGGCCCGCTTGCGCAACCTTGCGTAGAAGAAGCCGTCGCCGCCGCCCTCGCCCGGCAGTCGTTGGCGGCCGACACCGGCAACGCGTCCGAAACCGTCGGCCAGCGACTCGGCGACCCCATTGGGCGTGCGCGCCAGGAATGCGTCGACCTGCCGCTCGTTCTCGTCCTTGAGGATCGAGCAGGTGGCGTACAGCAGCACGCCGCCCGGGGCGAGCGTCGTCCATGTCGCATCCAGCAGCCGCGCCTGCAGGTCGACCAAGGCGTCGATGTCCGAGGCGCGCCGGTGCAGCAGCACGTCGGGCTGGCGGCGCACGATGCCGGTGGCCGAGCACGGGGCATCCAGCAGCGCGGCGTCGAACGGCACGCCGTCCCACCATGCGGTGTCGGCGGCGTCGGCGGCCACGCACGTCGCGCGCAGGCCGAGTCGGTCGAGGTTGGCGCGCACGGTCTCCAGCCGCCTTGCGTCGACGTCGAGCGCGGTCAACGCGATCGTCGGGTCACGTTCGAGGAGGTGTGCGGTCTTGCCACCCGGCGCGGCACAGGCGTCCAGCACGCGACATCCAGCCGGTGGCGCGAGCGCATCGGCCACGCGTTGCGCGGCGA
>MIDV01000012.1:0-7617 GCA_001830245.1 Lysobacterales bacterium RIFOXYA1_FULL_69_10
ACCCCGTCGGGTTGTCCCCGGGTTACCCTTCCACCGTTCCGAACCCAGGGTTGATTGGATGAACGCCCCCCCGAGAGCCACCGTTGTCGGTCTGGTGACGCCGCACCTGCTGCGCATCATCGACCTGGCCAACCAGGCCGAGAAAGGCATGAACGTGGACTGGCACCTGCGCAGCGCCGTGGACACGACGATGCGCGAACTGGGCGACCTGTGGAACGCGTCGGCATCCGTGGCGGCGTACCTCGAAGGTCTCGAGAGCGCGGCCGCCCAGGCGCCGAAGCACCGTGAGGAATACCTCCGTGTCCTGCAGGCCGCAGCCGAAGCCGCGCGCCGCCTCAGGCGCGATTGAAGGCACGACAACCGGGCACCCATGCCCCGGGGCCTGGGTCGGCAATAGCGGCGAGCAAGGAGAGTCGCTTGCCGCAGCTCTAGGCATCGCTGCCGTACGAAGACGCAAAGGCGTCACGAAAAGTCGCAACGCTGCCGCTCAGAGCGGCCCTGACGGCGCGCAAAGGCGGGTCGGCCGGGCTGTCCGCTTGCTCCGCCCGTCGCCGTTGGCGTTGGTGACGGTTCTCAGGCGGGTGCTGCAATGGATGCCAATGGTTGGGCGGCAGTATCGGGCATCGCCGAGTCGCTGAGCGCGTTGTTCGTGCTGTTCGGATTCTGGTTCGTGGTGAGGCAACTGCGCAGCAGTTCGGTCGAGCACCTGTATTGCCGGATGCATGACATCCATCGGATGTTCATCGAGCACCCGGAGCTGCGCACCTACTTCTACGAGAACACGGCGCTGCCGAGCAACGACCCCGAGTTGGTGGTGCGAATCCACGCGGCGGCTGAATTGCTTGCCGACTTCTTTCAGCAGGTGTTCCTGGAGCTTGACCTGCTTCCCAAGAATGCCGCACTGGGTTGGCGCCTCTACATGACCGACGTTCTCGATCGCAGTCAGGTGCTACAGAGCTACGTCAACCGCCACCGGTCGTGGTATCCGAGCAACTTCGTGGGGCAGCTGCTGTTTCCCCATTCGTAGTTGGTTGCCGTGCCCATCGAGTCAGGCTCGCCTGGCCAATGACCTGGCGATGCATGGCATGGGTGCTTGGGCAGGCCTGCTGGTCACCCAGCCAGGGGCAACATCGGCTTGCACGGCGCACAAGCGGGTAGGAGACACTCACGGGGAAGTAACCTGCCGGGGCGCACTGTGCCCTGGCACCACGATGCAATGTCGTGACGGCGACTCAGCCGCGCTGCACCTCCGCCCACTCTCCGCACTGAGCATTCTTTCCGCCATTTTCCGATGGCGGATCCGGCTTCGGCCGTCCGGTTCCGGCGTAGGCGCAAGTGTGTGCCTGGATCGTTTCGAGGTACTTCCCATGAACACCATGACTTCCACGACTTCTTCCGGCAGCGACAACCTGCTGGCCCGCGCTGCCGCCAATGGCAGCTTCAAGACCTTCACCAAGGCCGTGGAGCAGGCGGGCCTGTCCCAGACGCTCAACGGCAGCGGCCCGTTCACCGTGTTCGCCCCCACCGATGCGGCGTTCGACAAGCTGCCCTCGGGCAAGCTCGACAGCCTGCTTAAGCCGGAAAACAAGGCCGAGCTGGCCTCGATCCTCAACTACCACGTGGTCAGCGGCCGCAACAGCGCCGCCGACGTCGGCAAGTGGCAGACCGCCAAGACCGTGAACGGCCAGGCCGCCCCCATCAAGGTGGAAGGCAGCAAGGTCTTCGTCGGTGGGGCAGAGGTGTCGAAGGCTGACATCGGCTGCAGCAACGGCGTCATCCACGGCATCGACCGCGTGATCATGCCGACGGCATCGACCACCAAGCAGTAAACCGCGACGGCCCAGGGACGGGCCCCGTGTTCGACAAGCGGCAGGGCGACCCCCTGCCGTTTTTTGTGCGCCGATGCCGGGAGTACGGATGCAGAGTCGCCACGCTGCCCGGGCGCGCTTCACTCCGCCACGCACCGCCTAGAGTGCGTTGGCCTCGGCCGTGGCCCCCTCGGACCCCGGTCCACGTTGTCTCCTTGGCCGCAACCCGGCCCACCGAGGAGATCGAGATGGTCAAGCGACTGGCTGCCGAGATGCTCGGCACCTTCTGGCTGGTGCTGGGCGGCTGCGGCAGCGCCGTGCTGGCCGCCAACTTCGGCGGGGACGGCAATCCGCTGGGTATCGGTCTGCTGGGCGTGTCGTTGGCGTTCGGCCTTACGGTGCTGACCGGGGCATACGCGCTCGGCCATATATCCGGCGGGCACTTCAACCCGGCCGTGAGCTTCGGCTTGTGGGCAGGCGGGCGGTTCCCGATCCGCGACCTGGCGCCCTACGTGCTGGCGCAGGTAGTGGGCGGCATCGTTGCCGGGTTCGTCCTTTTGCAGATCGCGGGCGGACAGCCGGGCTTCGCGATCGACCCCGCCGCACCCGGCGCCTTTGCCAGCAATGGCTACGGCGCAATGTCGCCCGGGGGCTACTCCGTCGCGGCGGCGTTCCTGTGCGAGGTGGTGCTGACGGCGATGTTCCTGGTGGTGATCATGGGCGCGACCCATCAGCGTGCGCCGGCGGGCTTCGCGCCCATCGCAATTGGCCTAGCGCTGACGTTGATCCACCTGATCAGCATTCCGGTCACCAATACCTCGGTCAATCCCGCGCGCTCCACTGCAGTGGCGCTGTTCGCCGGGCCGCAGGCGATTACCCAACTCTGGCTGTTCTGGTTGGCGCCCATTGCAGGCGGAATGCTGGGCGGCATGGCCTATGGATGGCTGGGCAGGGAGCGCCCGGACATCGTCGGCAATGCCAGCGAGGCGGTGCGGTAGCCCGCTCGCGCGTTCTGTCTGTCAACGCTGGATGCCGCGCGGGACGCGAATCCCCAGAGTCCGCACTCAACCGCGCAAGGGCCCGAGCCCGCCGCCCCCGGGCCCACCATGATCGGTGGGCGTGGGCGGCGCGGTAATCGGGCAGACGCGGACCAGAAGGTTGAACTCCGTCAGGCTGAAGTCGTGCACCTTGTACGGGGGTGACCGGCCGGTGTTGAAGGCGCTGATCGCGGTGTTGAGGCCGGCCTGCACCTGCTCGCGGAGCTGCCGCGCGATGGCCGGGCCGATGAAGCCGTCGAGGAAGCCATTGGTCGACTCCTCCAGCGCCTTGGCCACCGCGGCCGAGCAGCCGCCGGACAGAATCGTCGACGCAACGCCGAAGGACACGTCCGTCCGGGAAAAGCTGTAAGCCGCGGCCACGCGCCCATCCACCGGATACACCTGGAAGCCCACCGTCAGGTCGATGTCGGCATCGAACCAGTTGGGCACGTCCGCCGTCAGCGGGATATCGATGACGAAACTGTTGATGCCGAAGTCGACGCCGATGTCGGCATCGCGCAGCGTGACCTTGCCCGAGGTCGGGAACGAGCGTTTGACCTCCGCCCGGATCATTTCCCGCACCTCGTCGATGCGCTGCGGCAACTCCATGCAGGCGCCGAAGTCGATGCCCAGGTCGACCTTGCCCAGCTGGCGGACCGCCAAGGGGGTGCGCAGCACCAGGGTATAGGTGGTCTCGTTGTAGGGTCGCGCGGGCCGGCTGCCCTGGGGCGGCACGATCTGCTCGCCTTCACCGAACAGCACGGCCTCGACATGCACGCCCGGGATGAAGGTCGTCGGCATCGTGATGTCCCACGACAGCGTCGACCAGTCCCACGGCGGGCGCGGATTGGGCGTCGCCGCAAACGCCACCAGCACCGCTTCGTTGAGCAACTGGATCTGGCGCAGCCGCTCCGGATCGATGGGCGGCGGCAGGACCTCACCGGTGATGGCGGGATTGCCCGCGCTGCCGGGGAAACGGATGCGTTCGGCCATGATGCGGCTCCCCCGGCGGGACGCCGGTCACCCTGTGCAACGCCCGGCCGGTCGGACGGCGGCCAAACCGTCTGGACTGAGCGGGGCTACCCGGTATTCACGCCGGGAGGCTAGCGTGTCGGTTTTCCCGCAGGCCCGCCGCATGCCGCGCACTCCCGCACCCAAGCGCCGCTCCACCCCAACGTCCGTTGAAGACAAACGGGCCCCGGCCATCGCCCGCGACACTGGTTGCGTGCGCGTCCGCGGTGCGCGCGAGCACAACCTCAAGGACGTGGACCTCGACGTCCCGCGCGATCAACTGGTCGTGTTCTCCGGCGTGTCCGGCTCGGGCAAGTCATCGCTGGCGTTCGGCACGATCTATGCCGAGGCGCAGCGCAGGTACTTCGAATCCGTGGCGCCGTACGCGCGACGGCTGATCGACCAGGCGGGGGTGCCGGATGTCGATTCGATCGAGGGGCTGCCGCCAGCGATCGCCCTCCAACAGCAGCGCGGCGCCAGCAACGCGCGCTCCAGCGTCGGCAGCGTGACCACGCTGTCGAGCCTGGTGCGGATGATGTATTCCCGCGCCGGGTTGTACCCGGCCAAACAGGCCATGTTGTACGCGGAGGACTTCTCGCCCAACACGCCGCAGGGCGCGTGCCCGCGCTGCCATGGGCTGGGCCACGTGTACGAGGTGACCGAGGCGCTGATGGTGCCGGACCCGTCGCTGACCATCCGCGAGAAAGCTATCGCGTCGTGGCCGCCGGCCTGGCACGGGCAGAACCTTCGCGACATCCTGGTCACGCTCGGCTACGACATCGACAGGCCGTGGAAGGACCTGCCGAAGAAGGATCGCGACTGGATCCTGTTCACCGAGGAGACGCCGACGGTGCCGGTCTATGCCGGCTTCACCCCGGCCGAGACGCGCGCCGCGCTCAAGCGCAAGAGCGAGCCCAGCTACATGGGCACGTACACCGGCGCACGCCGCTACGTGCTGCACACCTTCGCCAACACCCAGAGCGCGCTGATGAAGAAGCGGGTGTCGCGCTTCCTGGAGGGTCGCCTGTGCCCGGAGTGCGACGGCAAGCGGCTCAAGCGCGAGGCGCTGTCGGTGACGTTTGCCGGTGTCGACATCGGCGAGCTGTCCCAGATGCCACTGGACCGCGTGGTCGACCTGCTGCAGCCCGTGGCGCGCGGCGAGTTCGGCACTCACGCCGGCGAGGGCACCACCAACGCCACCGCGACCAAACGGGACCGCACCAAGCGCGCCGCCGCCAAACAGGCCACCCACGCCGCCGCGCCCGACGTGCGCCGCACCCCGGCGCTGTCGGAAGAAAAGCGGTTGGCTGCGCAGCGCTTGGCCGAAGGTGTCGTGGCCCGCCTGCGCACGCTGCAGGCGCTGGGGCTGGGTTACCTGTCGCTGGACCGCAGCACGCCGACGCTGTCGCCCGGAGAACTCCAGCGCCTACGGCTGGCCACGCAGCTGCAGTCGCACCTGTTCGGCGTGGTGTACGTGCTGGACGAGCCGTCCGCCGGCCTGCACCCGGCCGACAGCCAGGCGCTGTACGACGCGCTGGAGCAGCTTCGCGACGCGGGCAACTCGGTGTTCGTCGTCGAGCACGACCTGGAGTTGATGCGCCGTGCGCAGTGGCTGGTCGACGTGGGCCCCGATGCGGGCGAACGTGGCGGCAAGGTGCTCTACAGCGGCCCGCCGGACGGACTGGCCACTATCAAACAGTCGCGGACGGCGCAGTACCTGTTCGGCACCACGCCCGCACCGGCCAGCCTGGAGCGCACGCCATCGGGCTGGCTCGAACTGCAGGGCCTGCACCGCCACAACCTGCACGGACTGGACGCGCGCATCCCGCTGGGCGTGCTGACCGCCGTCACCGGCGTCTCCGGCTCCGGCAAGTCCAGCCTGATCGCGCAGGCGCTGGCCGAACTGGTCCGGCTGCACCTGGGCCACGAGCCGGAGGACAGCGACGACGACACGCCCGACGCGCCGTCCGCCATCGAGCGCACGCATGGGCACCTGACCGGCGATGTGGATGCCGTGCAACGGCTGGTGCAGGTCGACCAGAAGCCGATCGGCCGCACCCCGCGCTCCAACCTGGCCACCTACACCGGGTTGTTCGACCACGTGCGCAAGTTGTTTGCCGCCACGCCCGACGCGCGCCGCCGCCGCTTCGACGCCGGGCGATTCTCGTTCAACGTCGCCAAAGGCCGCTGCGAGACATGCGAGGGCGAGGGCGTGGTCAGCGTCGAGCTGCTCTTCATGCCCAGCGTCCACGCCCCGTGCCCGACCTGCCATGGGGCGCGCTACAACGAGGCCACGCTGCAGGTGCGGTGGAACGGTCGCAACATCGCCGAGGTGCTGGGCATGACGGTGGAGCAGGCCGGCGACTTCTTTGCCGACGAAGGTGCGGTCGCGCGCCCGCTGCACCTGCTGCGCGAGATCGGCCTGGGGTACCTGCGCCTGGGCCAGCCGGCCACCGAACTGTCCGGCGGCGAGGCCCAGCGCATCAAGCTGGCGACCGAACTGCAGCGCAGCCAGCGCGGTCGCAGCCTGTACGTGCTGGACGAACCCACCACCGGCCTGCATGCCGCCGACGTCGACCGCCTGATGGAGCAGTTGCACCGCCTGGTGGAGGCCGGCAACACCGTGGTGGTGATCGAACACGAGATGCGCGTGGTCGCCCAGGCCGACTGGGTGATCGACATGGGCCCGGGCGCGGGCGAGCGGGGTGGCCGCATCGTCGCCGAGGGGCGGCCCCGGGAGGTGGTGAAGGTGCGGGGGAGTCGGACGGCGGAGTACCTGAAGGCTGCGTTGAACGACTGAGCGCGGCGAATCGCTGTGCTCCCCGGACCCGCGTCACGGTTCGCCCGGGGACGTCGCACGCCGGGATCGGGGCACCGGCGGAGTGCGGTTGAGGTTCTGCTAGATTCCAGTGCGGCGGCGCGCGATGCGCCGTTGTTCATGTCCGGCCACAGGAATCGTCTACATGCCCCGACTGCGCATCACGCCCACTGCATCGCCGGACACCCCGGCCATGCGCGTGCTTCCCTCCTGCCTGCTCGTGGCCCTGATGGCCGCGCCACTCGCGCCGGCGATGGCGCAGGTGAGCATCGTCAACCCCGGCGCGCCGGGCGAGGCGCCGCGCGAGCTGTCGGCCGACGAAGCGGTAAAGATCGCCGCGTCGCGGTATTCGCCTGCGGACGTGCGCTTCATGCAGGACATGATTCCGCACCACCACCAGGCGCTGGAGCTGTCGGCGCTGGTCGGTGAGCGGACGAATTCCCCGGCGCTGGTCGAGGCCGCCGGGCGCATCGAGGCCTCGCAGCGCGACGAGATCGAGTTCATGCAGGCGTGGCTCAAGGCGCGCGGCGAGCGCGTGCCCGATCCCACCGCGCACGCGGCCATGCATGCCTCGCACAAGATGGCCGGCATGGTGTCGCCGGAGGACATGGCGGCGCTCGCGCGGTCGGAGGGCACCGACTTCGAGCGGCAGTTCCTGCAGTTGATGATCAACCACCATGCCGGCGCGCTGAAGATGGTCGAGGAGCTGCTGGAGCAGCGCGGCTCGGCCTCCGACCCCACGCTGTACGAGTTCGTCAACGACGTCAGCAACGACCAGGCCGCGGAAATCGAGCGCATGACCGCGCTGCTGGCCACCGTCAGCAGCGATGCGCGCACGGGTTTGACCGCGGGTTTCCGCGACGCGGAGGAGGCGATTTCGAACCTGCGCGCGGTGGCATCGCTGCCCAAGCCGGCGGGCTTCTTCGACCCCGAGAACCCGGCC
>MIDV01000012.1:7661-22663 GCA_001830245.1 Lysobacterales bacterium RIFOXYA1_FULL_69_10
ACTACCACGGTTTCAACGCTTATCGCCTCGGCGACGATGGCGTGCCCGCGCTGGTCAGCTCGGCGGTGTGCCCGGGCGGGCAGGGCGACGTGTCGATCGTCGGCGACCTGCTGCTGATGTCGGTTGAGGAAACCCGCGGGCGCCTGGATTGCGGCCTCCAGGGGGTGATCGAGGACGTGTCGGCCGAACGCTTCCGCGGCCTGCGCGTGTTCGACATCAGCGACCTGGCGCGTCCCCGCCAGGTGGGCGCGGTGCAGACCTGCCGCGGCTCGCACACCCACTCGGTGGTGTCCAGCGACGACAAGCGCATCGTGGTCTACAACTCCGGCACCAGCTCGGTCCGCGAGCAGGACGAGTTGGAACGCTGCGTCGACGAACTGCCGGGCGACGAGCGCACGGCGCTGTTCCGCATCGACGTCATCGAGATCCCCGTCGCGGACCCTTCCAAGGCCCGCATCGTCGACAGCCCCGCGGTGTTCGCCGACGACGAGACCGGCGCGCTGGCCGGCCTGTGGCGCGGTGGCGACCACGGCGAGATGACGCAGGAGACCAACAAGACCGACCACTGCCACGACATCACGGTGTTCCCCGAGAGCCGGATCGCCGCCGGGGCGTGCTCGGGCAACGGTATCCTGTTCGACATCAGCGATCCGCTGAAGCCCACTCGTATCGACGCGGTCACCGATCCGGGCTTCGCCTACTGGCATTCGGCCACGTTCAACAACGATGGCACCAAGGTGCTGTTCACCGACGAATGGGGTGGTGGCGGTCGTCCGCGCTGCCGGGCCTCGGACCCGCGCAACTTCGGCGCCAACGCCATCTACGACATCGTCGACGGCAAGCTGGTGTTCCGCAGCTACTTCAAGATCCCCGCGCCGCAGTCAGTGACGGAGAACTGCGTCGCGCACAACGGGTCGGTCGTGCCGGTGCCGGGGCGCGATGTGTTCGTGCAGGCCTGGTACCAGGGCGGGCTGTCGGTGATCGACTTCACCGACTCGGCCAACCCGGTAGAGATCGCGTACTTTGACCGCGGCCCGGTGAGCGATGAGGAACTGGTGACCGGCGGTTTCTGGTCGGCGTACTACTACGACGGCCGCATCTACGGTTCGGAGATCACCCGCGGGCTGGACGTGCTGGCGCTCGAGCCGAGCGAGCACCTGACGGAAAACGAGATCGCCGCGGCGGCGCAGGCCGCCGACGACGCGGTGTTCAATCCGCAGCAGCAGTTCCCGATCACGTGGCCGCACACGCCGGTGGTGGCCGCGGCCTACGTCGACCAGCTGGCGCGCGACGGTACGCTCGATGCCGCGCTGGAGTCGGAGTTGCGTGCAGCGCTGGGGTCCGCCAAGGCTGCGCTGGAAGGGGCAGACCCGGCGAGCAAGGATGCCGCTCTGGCCCGCCGCCTGGAGGCGTTGTCCAGCCGGGTGGTCGAATCCGGCGCTGACGACCAGCACGCCAAACGCGTGTCGGCGCTGTCGGCGGCGTTGAACGGGCTCGCCGCACGCCTGCGATAGCCGGTACGACGGGGTCAGGGCTGCACTCTGACCCCGGTTTTACGTCGGTACGTCTACCGTGCGGACTTTCGCCCCGGGGAGCACGTATTGAGCGGCATGTTCGCCTCGCTTCGCAGCTTCAACTATCGGCTGTGGGCCGCCGGTGCGCTGGTGTCCAACGTCGGCACGTGGATGCAGCGCATCGGCCAGGACTGGCTGGTGCTGACGGTGCTGACCGACCACAGCGCCACCGCGGTGGGCACGGTGATGGCGATGCAGTTCGGGCCGCCGCTGTTGCTGTTGCCGCTGACCGGCTACGCCGCCGACCACTGGGACCGCCGCAAGCTGCTGATGGCCACCCAGGCCGTTTCGGGAGTATTGGCGCTGGGCCTCGGCCTGCTGGTGCTCAGTGGTGCGGTGCAGCTGTGGCACGTGTACGGGTTCGCCCTGTTGCTGGGGTGCGTGACCGCATTCGACGCGCCGGTGCGGCAGACATTCGTGTCGGACCTGGTCAGCGACGCCGACCTCGCCAATGCGGTGGCGTTGAATTCGGCGTCGTTCAATGCCGCGCGCATGGTCGGGCCGGCGGTGGCGGGCCTGTTGATCGCCGCGGTGGGCGAGGGCTGGCTGTTCATGGTCAACGCGGCCTCGTACGCGGCGGTGCTGGTATCGCTGGCGTTCCTGCGGGTGCACGAGTTGCACGCCGAGGCCGCTCCCGAGCACACGCGCGGCAGCGTGCTGGCGGGGTTCGGGTACGTCGCCCGCCGTCCCGACCTGATGGCGGTGATGGTGATGCTGGCCCTGATCGGGACGTTCGGCTTCAACTTCGCGATCTTCATTTCGACCATGTCGGTCACCGTGTTCCAGGGCGATGCCAGCCAGTACGGCCTGCTGACCTCGGCGATGGCGGTCGGCACCCTGGGTGGGGCGCTGCTGTCGGCGCGCCGGCCGGAGCCCGGCATGGAGCTGATGGCCGTTTCGTCCGCGGCGTTCGGGCTGAGCGTGGCGGTGGCGGCGTTGATGCCGGGCCCGGTGTCGTTCGCGGTGGTTCTGTTCTTTGTCGGACTGGCGGCGCTGACCTTCATGACGGCCAGCAACTCGATGATGCAGCTGACCACCGAGCGCGCGATGCGCGGGCGCGTGCTGGCGCTGCGCATTGCCGTCGTGATGGGCGGCACCCCGCTGGGCGCGCCGCTGGTGGGGTGGGTGGTCGACCGGTTTGGCGCGCGCTGGGCACTGGGCGTGGCGGCGCTGTCGGGGATCGCCGCGGCCGCGGTGGCGGTGCATTACCTCGTGCGCCACCGCGACCTGCACCTGACCCGGCACGACGGACGGCTGCGCTTGAGGATCCGGCCCGTGCCGGCGGACGTGGCCGGTGTCCGGCTGGCCTCGGGTGAGCGCGTGAAGTAGCCCGGGCAAGAGCAGCGCACGCGGGATTGCGGTCCAGCTGCGTTGGGATCACACACCCGGGTGCGGCCGATGGCCTTACCCGGGCTACGGCAGCCGGCGGAGCACATCCATTCCGCAAAGCCCACACGGCGCCGGTTCCGTATCCTGCCCGCTGCCTGCCACTGACCTACGCATCAATGAGCGAGACAGGGATCTACACCGAAGTCGCCGAGTCCATCCTGGAGCACGCGCAGGCCATCGCGCGGCTCGATGTCGAAGCGCTGGGCGCTGACGAATATGACGCGGCGTACGCCACCCGTGTCCACGCCATCCGCCTTATCGCCGTGTCGTACGTCGACCCGCAGCCGGACCGCGAGCTGGTCAGGCAATTGCGGGCGCTGTCGGGCGATGTTCCGGGCGTGTTCGTGCACCTGGTGGACGGCGTGGTCGAGCTGATCGTCGACAGCGCGAGCCGGCAGCACACGTTCAAGCTGTGGACGCGCCGGCAGATGCAGGAGAACCAGGAGGACGAGGACGCGTCAGCCGGCATGTGAGCCGATGTTGCGTGTCCGTGGTCCTGATCAGGGGCGGTCCAGCGACAGCCTGCGCGCCACCCATCCCAGCGTCGGCCCCTGCACGATGCTGGAGATCAGCACCACGAAGAACACGATGTTGAAGATCGACTGCGCGCCGGGCACGCCGGCGACGATGGGGAAGGTGGCCGCCACGATGGGCACTGCGCCGCGCAGCCCCGCCCACGACACGAACAGCTTGGCCCGCCAGCCGTACGCCTTGAATGGCGCAAGGCAGATGAAGACGCTGAGCGGACGGGCCAGCAGCATCAGCACCGCGGTGACCGCCAGCCCGGGGGCGGCGACGTTCAGCAGGTCGTTGGGCGCCACCAGCAGGCCCAGCGTAAGGAACATCACCACCTGCGCCAGCCAGGCCAGCCCGTCCTGGAACAGCGAGACCGTCTCCTTGTCGGGGAAGGTGCGATGGCCGGCCACGATGCCGGCGACGTACGACGCGAGGAAGCCGTTGCCGCCTACCACGCCCGCCAGCCCGTAGCCCAGCAGGGCGGCGGCGATCGACACCACCAGCGACAGTCCCCCGACGTGCAACTGGGCGCGACGCAGCAGCCACGGCATGCCCACGCCGATGATGAAGCCCACCACCGTGCCCAGCGTCATCTGTGTAAGGAACTCTGGTGCGAGCGAAATCAGCGAGGTCCCGGGTACCGCGATCAGCAGCAGTGCGGCGCCGACCAGGAAGATCGCCATCGGGTCGTTGGAACCCGATTCCAGCTCGATCAGGCTCTGCACCTCCGCCCGCAGCGGCAGCCCGCTGGAGCGCAGGATGGCGAAGACCGCGGCCGCGTCCGTCGATGCGATGACCGACCCCAGCAGGAACCCCTGCAGCGGTGTGAAACCCAGCAGCCACATCGCCGCGATCGACACCACGCCCGCGCTGATCATGACCCCTACGGTGGCGAGCAGCAGCGCCGGCAGCGTGGCGCGGCGCACCGTCTGCCAGTGCGTGTCCAGCCCGCCGGAGAACAGGATGAAGACCAGGCACAGCACGCCCACGCCCTGGGCGATGGCGTGGTCATCGAACTCGATGCCGCCCGGACCGTCGACACCGGCCAGCATGCCCAGTGCCAGGAACCCGAGCAGTGCAGGCAGGCCGAACCGGCTGGAGAAGCTGCCCGCCAGCACGGTGAGAACGAGCAGAAGGCCGACGACGAAAAAGAGCAGTTCCGGGGAGTAGGTCAAGCGTCGTGCCAATTCAGGGAGGGCGGGGCGCCCATGGTAGTGCCGCCCAGCTGTACACCGTGGGGCCGGGTGGGCGCGCGGCGGCGTCCCCGTCCCGCAGTCCCGTCACGTCGCCCGGAACCAGCTGCGCAGTGTCGCCAGCAGCAGCTCCACGTCCGACAGCTCGGCACGCTCGGCGCGCACCCTGACCGCCTCGCCCGGCAGGTCGGTGGAGATGTCGTCCACGCCCAGGTCCATGTAGCGCGCCATGCGCGCCGGGTCGTTGACCGTCCACGCCTGCAGCCGGTACCCGCGGCGGCGCGCCTGGGCGACGGATGCGGTGTCGAGTTGCAGGTGGTTGAGGCCCAGCATGTCGAAGTCGGTGCGCCGTGCGGTGCCGGGCAGTGCGGCGTTCGCGAACAGGGCCAGCTGCGCCGCCGGTGCGGTGGCACGCGCGGCGCGCACCAGGTGCGGTGACAGCGAGGCGAGCGTCACCACGTCCTGGTAACCACCGCGCTCGACCTCGCGCAGGGTGGCGTCCAGCAACGCCCCGGCGTTGTGCGCGTCGGGCTTGAGCTCGACCAGCGCCAGCGCACGGCGGTCGATGAAGGCCAGCGCCTCGGCGAGCGTGGTGATGCGCTGGTCCGCGAATGCCGGGTCGAACCAGGTGCCGACGTCGACCTCGCGCAGGGCCGGCAACGGCGTGTCGGCAACGCGCCGCGGGTCGCCGGAGACGCGCCGTAAATCGCTGTCGTGGAAGACCACCACGGCGCCGTCGCTACTCAGCCGGACGTCGAACTCGATGGCGTCCGCGCCCGCGTCGATGGCCGCCTGGAACGCGGCCAGCGTGTTTTCCGGCGCCACCATCGATGCGCCGCGGTGAGCGGTGATCGTGACGTCGCGGCGCAGGTCCATGCGCGACACCGCGACCGTCGCCTGCACCAGCGCCACCGCCAGCAAGGCCGCCTCGGCGCCCCACACGAAGCGCGCCGGGTGCGCCGGCACGGCGTCGGCCGTGCGGGCGCACCGCGCGCCGCCGAGGCGGTGGAACAACGCGCGCACGAGCAGCGCGTTGACCGTGGTGCCCAGGAACAGCGCCCCGAGCACGGTGGCGGCATAGAACGTCAGGTAGCCGGCCATGCCCGCGCTGGCCAGCAGGCGATGCGCGGGCAGGCCCTCGAGCAGGGGCGTGGCGGCGCGGGCATAGAGTTCGGTGACCAGCAGCGGCAGCGCCGCAACGCACAGCGCGACGCTTGCCACGAGCAGTGCGATGCGCAGGTGCCGGCCGCGCGTGAGCACGCGACTGCGGGCGAGCGCGGCCGTCGGCGACAGGCCTTCCAGCACCAGCGCGGGCGTGGCAAGCAGCCACCGGAAGTAGAGCGTCGCGTGAAGCACCAGGCCGACGGCCAGTACCGGGAGGAAGCCGGCGAGGAACTCCCGCAGCTCCGGCGGCCGCGCGGCGACCACGTAGTAGGGGTCGTAACCGCCCAGCAGCCCGGTATAGAGCACGCCACCCACCGCCAGCCAGGGCAGCGCCACCAGCGCGTGCGCGAGCACCTGCGCGGCGGCGAGCGCGGCCAGGGGCGCCGCACGCCGCAGCACCCCCAGCAGCGCCATCGCCGCCGTGCGGTAGCGGCAGCCGTGGCTGGCCGACACCAGCAGCATGCCGGCCTGTTGCAGCATCACCACCCACCACGACAGTGCGCCGGCCACCATCAGCCAGGCCAGCGCAAGCACGGTGCCGAGCAGCCCGTCGAACTCGCCCGCCAGCGGCCGCTCGATCCAGTGCAGCAGTGCGGCGAGCGACCACGTCGTCAGCGGCGCCGCGGCCACCGTCGCGAACGCGGTGAACAGGAGGTACCAGGCGAGCATCGGCCGCAGGTGCCGGCGCAGGTCGCGCCGCATGTCGTGTACCAGCAGGCCGCGCAGCAGCGCGCCGTCGTCCGGCACCGCAATCGGCTGCAGTCCGCCGCGGCGCTCCCCTGCGTTGTCCGCCCCGGTCCTGTCGTGCATGGCGCGAGTGTAGACAGGTGGCAGGCCGCCGGGACGGGACGTGCCGGGAGCGTCATTGCGGACGTGCCACGGGTGGTATCGCGCCGGCGCCCGTGTTCAATTGGACGCGGGATGCAGCCGACGACGCCCCACCGCACAGGAGCCCGCAATGATCACCTGCGTCGTGCACTACACGATCGACCCCGCGCAGACCGGGGCTTTCGAGCGATTCGCGCAAGAGTGGATGCGACTGGTCGCCAAGCACGGCGGGCACCACCACGGCTATTTCCTGCCCGCGGAAGGCGCTAGCGACCTGGCGTTGGCCCTCTTCAGCTTCGACAACCTGGCGCGCTACGAGCAGTACCGCGCGCGGTTCGGGCGCGACCCGGACTTCATCGCCGCAGACCGGATCCGCGACGAATCGGGCTGCGTGCTGCGTTACGAGCGCACCTTCATGCGGCCGCTCTTGCCTGAGCCGCGCGACGGCGGCGCATAGGGCACGCTGTCACGGATCGATCCGTCCGCGCGTCCTGGCCCTGTGTTGACTGGAAACCGATCCGCCATGGACCCCGCCACCGACCTGTTCGAGCACCACCGATCGCGCCTGTTCGGGCTGGCGTACCGCATGCTCGGCACGCCCGCCGACGCCGAGGACGTGCTGCACGACGCGTGGCTGCGGCTGCACGCGCAGGACATGGCCGCGCTGGACGACCCGGAGGCCTGGCTGGTCACGGTGACCACGCGGCTGGCGCTGGACCGGCTGCGCCGTGCCAGAACCGAGCGCGAGCACTACATAGGCCCGTGGCTGCCCGAGCCGCTGGTGCCGGAGGCGGAGCACCCGGATGCCACGCTCGAGCGCGGGGAAACGCTGACGTTGTCGTTCCTGCTGCTGCTGGAGCGGTTGAGCCCGGACGAGCGCGCGGCGTTCCTGCTGCGCGAGGTGTTCGACTACAGCCACGCCGAGGCGGCGGCGATCCTGGAGATCACCGAGGACGCCTGCCGCCAGCGCGTTCACCGGGCCAAGGCCCGCCTGCGACAGGGGCGGCCGCGCTTCGACATCGACCAGGCGGCGCAGCGTCGGTTGCTGCAGCGGTTCGTCGAGGCGATGGAAGCACCCACGCTCGACACCTTGCGCGCGCTGTTTGCCGAGGACGCGCTGCATCTCAGCGATGGTGGTGGTATCGCGCGCGCCACCCTGCGCCCCCTGCACGGCGCCGACCGGATCGCGCGGCTCTACCTGCAGCTGGGTCGCAACATCACTGGCCCCGGCGTGCGCTACGAGCCGGCCACGCTCAACGGCGCACCGGCGCTGTTCATGCGCGATGGCGACAAGTTGCTGGCGGCGATATGGATCGCGTCCGACGGCGAGCGCATTACCGCCATCCACGCCTTGCGCCATCCGGGCAAGCTCGCGCGGCTGCTGGCTGTCACGAAACCGGAAGGCACCGCGTCCTTGCATTGAAACGGCCAGACCCGGCCGCTGACGCAAGGAGTGTTTCGATGACCCGTTTTTCCGTCCAACGCCACTACGCCGCCCTGCAGCCGTTGATCGCCCTCAACGAGGGGATCCACGCCGCCGGACGACTGGAGCCCGCGCTGATCGAACTGGTGCTGATGCGCGTGTCGCAGATCAACGGCTGCGCGTATTGCCTGGACATGCACAGCAAGGATGCCCGCGCCGCCGGCGAGACCGAGCAGCGCCTGTACATGCTGCCGGCCTGGCGCGAGACCAGGGTGTACAGCGAGCGCGAGCAGATCGCACTTGCGTGGGCCGAGGAGTTGACCGAACTGGCCTCGCACGAGGCGGTGTCCGATGCGCTGTACGAAAAGGCGCGCGAGCTGTTCGAGGAGGCCGAGCTGGTCGACCTGACGATGCTGGTGGTGGCGATCAACGGCTTCAACCGCATCAATATCGCCGCGCGGTCCATCGGCGGCCATTACCGGCCCGGGGCGCATGCGGCAGCGCCGCGTCGTGCGGTGCCGGTGTCCGACGCCCGGCCTGCCTGAGGCCCAGGACGCGGCGTCGGGGATCCCTGCGGGGTCACCGACCGGCTGGGGGAGGGGCTGGCTCCGCGTTCCCCCCCCCCGCCGGGCGGAGCCCAGGTCGGCGAGACGGCCCTCACCCGGAATGCCGGACAATGCGCGGCCCGCCCCATCGCCGAACCCCATGTCCGCACTTCGCGTGTTCCTGATTGCCCTGCTGCTCGCCGCCAACACGGTGCTGCACGTGGTGCCGTTGCTGGTCGTGGCTGTGGTCAAGGCGTTGCTGCCGATCGAGCGGCTGCGCGCGGCCAGCAGCCGATGGCTCACCGGCATCGCGGAAAGCTGGATCGGGGTGAACGGCTGGATGCTGGACCGGTTCTCGCGCACCCGGGTCCACGTGGTGGAGGACGCCGTACTGGAGCCGGACGGCCACTACCTGGTGCTGGCCAACCACCAGAGCTGGGTGGACATCGTGGTCCTGCAGCGGGTGTTCAATCGGCGAATCCCACTGATGCGTTTCTTCCTCAAGCGGCAGCTGATCTGGGTGCCGCTGCTGGGCGTGGCGTGGTGGGCGCTGGATTTCCCGTTCATGGCCCGGCACACGCGCGAGCAGATCCAGCGGCGCCCGGAACTGGCCGGCCGCGACATCGACGCCACCCGCCGCGCCTGCGAGAAGTTCCGCGCCATCCCGGTCGCCATCATGAACTTCGTCGAGGGCACGCGCTTCACGCCGGCCAAGCATGAGGGCCAAGGGTCGCCGTACCGGCACCTGCTCAAGCCCCGGGCGGGCGGCGTGGCGTTCGTGCTGGATGCCATGGGCGACGGGTTGCATGCCATCCTGGACGTGACCATCGCCTACCCCGGCCGTCGGCCGTCGCTGGTGGACCTGCTGGCCGATCGCGTTCCCGAGGTCCGCATGCAGGTGCGCCTGCGCCCGATTCCCGAGGGACTGCTGGGTGGCGATTATGAGAACGACCCGGCCTTCCGTGCCCGCTTCCAGCAATGGTTGAACGGTCTGTGGCGGGAGAAAGACGCCGACATGGCCCGCCTGCTGGGGTCGGCCGCACCCGGCAGGGATTGAACCGGCCGGTCCGCGTGGCCGCGGTCCAGCGCGGGACACGGCGCACGTCCAGCGTGGCTCTAGTGCGGCCAGCCGGTTATTGACCCGGATCAAGCCGGGGACCGTGCCGTCCGTCCAGACTGCCGGTGCGCCGGGGGGCCGAGTGGCGCGTCGAGCAGGCAATCCGACATGCACATCAAGACCGCTCCACTGCTCGCTGCCCTGGTCGCACTGGGCTTCCTGCTGGTCGCGTATGCCCTGCCGCCGGACACGCGACTCAGCATGGCGGCGTTGAGCCTGGGTTCCGGGGCCGTGGCGCTGGTGATGATGGCCGCTGCATCGGTACTGGGCGCGCGCTGGCCGGTGGTGGAGTCCGGCTTTGGCGGGTTGGACCGGGTCTACGAGACGCACAAGTGGCTGGGCGTCTGGGCGCTGGTGTTCGCGTCGGTGCACCTGCTGTTCAAGGCCGGCATGCCGGACTGGGAAACCGCGGCGATCATCGAGCTGCCTGCTTCCACGACGCGCCTGGTCCGGCAGATGTCGTACGTGGGCCTCGTCGTCATCGTAGTGCTGGCGCTCAACCGCAGGATCCCCTACCGCAACTGGCGCTGGTGGCACAAGCTGTCAGGGCCGCTGTTCCTGGTCGTCGTGCTGCACTGGCTCAGTTTCAAGACGCCCATCCCCCTAGGGTCGCCGGCTGGCGTGTGGCTGGCCGGCGCATCGGCGCTGGGAATCGCGGGCGCGCTCTACAAGCTGGTGCTCTACCCATTCGTGTCGCGGCACGCGGCGTACCGGGTTACGGACGTCGTGCCGGGCCCGTCCGCGGTGCGGTTGGTGATGTCCCCGGTTGGAGGGGGGATCCCCCATCGCGCGGGCCAGTTCGCGTTCATATCGTTCAGCGCGCACGGCCTGCGCGAGCCGCACCCGTTCACCATCGCGTCGGCCGGCGCGGCCACGGGGCCGGTGCAGTTCGTCATCCGGGCATTGGGGGATTACACCGACCGCCTGGTACGCGAAGTCCGCCCCGGCATGACGGCCGAGGTGCATGCCCCGTTCGGGCGCTTCGAGCGGCCCAGGCACGCCGTGCGCGAAGTGTGGGTCGCGGGGGGCGTGGGCCTTTCGCCGTTCATCGCCTGGCTCGACGATCCGGCTGCAGGCCACTTCGACCGCGTCACTCTGTTCAACTTCCAGACGCCGGGCCGCGGGTTTCCGGCGAACGAGGACGTGGCCGCCATGGCGCAGCGGCGGGGCGTGGATTATGTGCCGATGTCCACCGCCGTCGACGCGCCGGCATTCCGGCAGTTGTTCGCGGCGCTGGTCGAACGGGCTGGGCCTGCGGGTCTCCAGGTCTGCTTCTGTGGCCCACGCGGGCTTCTCGATGGCGTCCGCCAGGCAATGGCGTTGCACCAGGTACCGCCAGCCAATATCCGTTTCGAATCCTTCGACTTCCGCTGAACGACGGGCGCCATCGCAGGCCAAGCGGCCCGGGACGCGCGGGGCGCACGCTCACCGGGCGCGAACGCGGTGAAAGTAAGCTCGGGGCCCCCACGAATCGAGGTGCGACATGCAGATCACGGACCTTCTGCGCCAGAGCGGTGGCCTGTCGTCGATGGCGCGCGAACTGGGACTCAGCGAGCAGCAGGCCACCACCGGGGCGTCGGCCCTGTTGCCGGCGATCCTGGGCGGCATGCGCAAGCGCGCGCAGGCATCGCCACAAGGCACCGCCGGGCTGGGGGGGCTGCTCGAGCAGCTCGGCGGCGGCGGCCTGATGGACGAGGTGCTCTCGCCCCGGCCCACGCCCGTTGCGCACGGCAACACTGTCTTGGGCGAGATTTTCGGGTCCAAGGACGTCAGCCGCGCGGTGGCCGGCCACGCCTCGGCGCGGACGGGCCTGGACAGCAGCGTACTCAAGAAGATGCTGCCGATGCTGGCCATGCTCGCCGCGGGTTACCTCGCGCGGCAGGGCGGGGCCGGCGGCTCGAGCGGCGGGGTCGGTGGGCTGCTGGGTGGCCTCATGGGCGGTGGTGGAGCGGCGGGCGCGGGGGGAGGGCTGGGCGGCCTGGTCGGGTTGCTCGATGCCGACGGCGAGGGCAACCCGCTGGACGACATCCTGGCGCGCATCAACCGCTGAAGCGTCGTCTCCACGGGGCGCCGGCGCAGCGGGCCAGGCGCCGTGGCTGCGCGCGCCCCGGGTGGCCCGGTCGCGGAGGGCGAAAGGCCGTGCGCAGCTACCGCTGGTCGAGCTCGTGGTGGATCAGCACCACGCACTGCGAGGCGAACAGCATTGTCCGGCCCAGGGTGATGCGGGTGGCGCCCAGGCGGTCGAGGCTGCCGAAGGTCTTCTTGGGCATCGGGATGTGGTCGGTCAGCAGGAAGCAGGGGTTGCCTTCGAAGGCCTGCTCGCGGATCGGCGTGCCCTTGCGGTCCATCACGAACAGCTGGTGATCCTGCGCAAGCTGCTGGACCAGCCGTTCGAAGCTGATCGTGCGCACGGTGACGCCCGATTCCACCGGCCGCTCCTCTTCCTTGCCCATCCCCCGCGAGGCATCCAGCGCCATGGCGACCTTGCCCAGCAATGCCTGCTCGTTGAAGCCGCCGATGTCGTGCATGGCGCTGGCTTCGAAGCGGATCGTGCGCGAGAAGTCCTGCGTGCTCTCGAGCACCAGATGGACGACCACGTCGGGGCGGTGCGACTGAGCCACGAAGATGGCGTTCATCAGCGTGTGCGCCAGGATCTCGGTGTGCGCCTCCTGGCCGACGCCCGCCAGCAGCTTCGTGCTGTCGGTCGGCGCGGCGCGCGCTCTCAGTACAAAGGTTCGCATGCGGGTCGTCGCAGGTCCGTCCGGCGCGGCACGGGGCGGCCGCGCCGGGATTGTCCCTGAAATCGGACGGCGCGCGTGGCGCCCGGACCCGCATCCGGGTCCCGGACGCCGGTCGCCCGGGACGCGCAGGGTCAGCCGTGCACCCGGAACAGCGGCAGCGACATCATTGCGGGGCTGTAGCGGCCGCGCAGTTCGCGTCGGGCGGGTCGGTCGAAGGCGCTGTCATTGACACCCGATACGCCTGCGCTGGTGGCGTACTCGACCATGTGCGGGAGTCGGTCCGGAATGGCGTCGATCGGGTTCTCGACGTTGCAGTTCAGGCAGTTCGAGGATTGCGTGGGGGTTTTCATGGTGGTGCTCCCATCATCATTGCGGGGTACGGCAGGGGCTCGGGCCGGGGTGGTCACGCGACGCATGACCGCGACGGGTTTCGCTTGACGTCCGAGGTGCGGACGAGGAACAGCTGGTTGAGCGGGCTTTTCGGCCGTTGCGCCGCGCGGGCCGATGCCAGGGACGTGGCCAGCGAGGGCTGGCCGGCGCGAATCGCGGCCTCCAGCAGCGTGAGGTCGAGCAGGTCGCGCTGGGCGTGGCTGCCGCCGAAGCGCGCCGCGTTGCCGCGGAGGGGATGTAGCAGGGCGACCGCATCGGCGTAGCGCGCCTCACCGAAGGCCTGCACCGCGAGCGCGGCATCCAGGCCGACGTCGCGGGCGAACGCGGCGGTATCGCCGGTGCCCGTGGCGGCCACGACCTGCAGCGATTCGAGCACCGCACGTTGCGCGGTAGCGCGGCCGCTGCCGACGAAGGCCATCATCGCGTGCCAGTCGTTGAAGGCGTAGTTGCCGGCGCCGGCCACCGGCGCCCAGCCGTCGGCGACGGATTCCCATCGCTCGCCCACGTCCACGCCGCGCAGGTGGAGGCGCCACAGCAGCGCGGTGGCGTCGATCAGGTCCATGACCACGCCGGACCGCGCGCCGTGGACCGGCGCGTCGAACAGGCGCAACGCCTCGTCGATATGGCCAAGCTCAAGCTGAAACAGCGCCAGGTGCCACCAGTTGTGCACGGCGAAGAAGTTCTCGCGCGACCAGGCATCGGTGTCCGCCTGCAGCCACGCGATGCCCTCATCGGTGCGGCCCTGCATTTCCATCACGTGGGTGACGGCGTGCCAGCCCCAGCCATCGCGGGGTTCGTGCTGCACGCTCATGCGGCCGAAGCGTTCGGCCTGCGCGTACTGCCCGCACTCCTCCAGTCCGAAGGCATGCATGCCCAGCACCGCGTGGTAGCCCGGCTGGTCGCTGCTCCATGCCGGCAGGGCGCGCGCGATGCGGTCGCGCAGCGTGCGCGCGTCGCCGGTGAAGAAATCCAGCAAGTGGCCGGCCTGCAGCGCGAGTGCATCGCGCGGATGGTCGGCGCTGACGTCCTCCAGCACCCGCGCCGCCGCGCGCCAATGGCCGTCCAGAAGCAGCTCGATGGCGCGCAGGTGGCCGCGCTCACGGTCGTTGGACGGCAGCCGGGCGGCGGCGCGCAGGCAGTCGCGCGCGACGGGCAGGCCGGCGGGCTCGGTGCCGAGCAGGTGCAGCCACGCCTTGAGCACGTGTGCCATCGTCATCGCCGGGCTGGCGGCGAGGGCGTGCTCGACGGTGGCGACAGGGTCATCGACGTAGCAGCGCAGCTCGTGGCTGGCCTGCTCGAAGGCCGCCAGGCTGTCGGCGGTTGCGCCGCTGACAGCATGGTTCGCATAATCGGGCATGGTCATGGCTCGTACTCCCGTGGAGTGCCGGACCCTCCGGCATGGGACACACTTTCGCGCTGCCGCAGGCGTCGCGGAATGGCCGCGCCGCCGGCTCGCTGTGCCGTGCCGCCGCCAAGCGCCCATCGGCCGCCATGGATGCCCTGTCTGACCTGCTGAGGGTGCTGCGCTTCACCGGCGGGGTCTTCCTCGACGCCACCTTCCGCACGCCCTGGTGCGTGTATTCGCAGGTCACGCGCGAGGACTGCACGCCCGACACCCCCAGCGCGAGCCTGGTGGCGTTCCACTACGTGCTGGACGGCCACGTCCAGATCAGCATCGGCGATGCGCCGCCCCGCACCTGCCGCGGCGGGGACCTGATCGTGGTCGTGCGCAACGATGTGCACCGGTTCGGCAGCGACCTGTCGCTGCCGCCGATGCACGTCGACTCGATCCTCCGCGAGGCCAGCCAGGACGACGTGGCCCAGCTGGACACCGGCGAAGGCGACGACGTCATCAGCCGGTTCGTCTGCGGGTACCTCGGCACCTCGGTGAAGTCGCACCCGCTGCTGGACGCGCTGCCGGACCTGCTGGTCGCCAACGTGCGCGAGCGGCCGTGCGCCGAGTGGGTCGAAAGCTCGTTCCGGTTTGCGGCGCGCACGCACGTGGCGCACCAGCCGGGGGCGCAGGACGTGCTGGCGCGGCTGTCGGAACTGCTGTTCGTCGAGGCGGTGCGCGAGTACATCGAGCACCTGCCCCCCGAAGGCACCGATTGGCTGTCCGCGC
>MIDV01000012.1:22673-23202 GCA_001830245.1 Lysobacterales bacterium RIFOXYA1_FULL_69_10
CGCGCGCACGCTGGGAGTGCCGCCGATGACCTACCTGACGCGCTGGCGGATGCTGGTGGCGGCGCAACGCCTGCGCGAATCGCGCGCGTCCATCGGGCAGATCGCCGCGGACGTGGGCTACGAGTCCGAGTCGACCTTCACCCGCGCCTACACCCGCGAGATGGGCATCACGCCGGGTGCGTACCGGCGCAGCCAGCCGGCCGCGTGACCGGACGACCGGGTGCCTGCGATCGCGTGTCGATCCGCGCGCCCCTCATTCGTCGCCATGGGCGACATCAACGAAAACCACGGGAGTGAGTGGATGAGAAAGCTGGTTGCAGGCACGTTCCTGACGCTGGATGGCGTGATGCAGGCACCGGGCGCGCCCGACGAGGACCGCGAAGGCGGATTCGGGCATGGCGGCTGGCTGGTGCCGTACTTCGACGACCGCCTGGTCGAGGTCATGACCGACTGGACCACGCGCGCCGGCGGCTTCGTGCTGGGGCGGAAGACCTACGAGATGTTCGCCGCGTCCTGGCCGAAATCGACC
>MIDV01000012.1:23211-31230 GCA_001830245.1 Lysobacterales bacterium RIFOXYA1_FULL_69_10
GACGCCACCGCCGTCGCGCTCAATACGCGGCCCAAGTACGTCGCCTCGCGCACGCTGTCGCGCGTGGACTGGGACAACTCGACGCTGCTCGGCGCGGACATCGCGGGCGAGGTGGCCCGGCTCAAGGCGGGGGAGGGCGGCGAACTTCAGGTGCACGGCAGCAGCGAGCTGCTGCAGACGCTGCTGCGGCATGACCTGGTCGACACGTTGCGTCTGTGGACGTTCCCGGTCGTGCTCGGCACGGGCAAGCGGTTGTTCGGCGCGGGCACCATCCCGCTGGGGTTCCGGCTGGTCGAGTCGCTGCAGACGTCCACCGGCGCCGTGTTGCACGTGTACGACCGTGTCGGCGCGCTCAAATACGGATCGGTGGAGGTGGGCGAGGAGACGGTCGTCTACGACCAGGCCTGAAGCCGGGTCGGGTTGCGGCGGGGTCGCGCCGTTCAGTCCTCGTACTGCGCTTCTTCGCGCCCCTGCTGGCGGATCAGCGCCAGCTCGCGCGCGTCGTTGATCGCATCGCGGACACCGTCCAGGTCCACGGTGCGCTCGTCGAAGATGAAGTGCCCGGTCAGCACGGTGTCGGGCTGCAGCTCGCCAGCCTCGAACAGCGCCCACATCTCCTCGCCGAACCAGGTGTCGAGCAGGTCGGGCGCCCAGCGGCCGAGACTGGCGGTGAGGTTGTTGACGTCGCGCAGCAGCATGGTGCGCGCGGCGTTGTTGCCGGCTGCGCTCACCACCTGCGGGAAATCGATGACCACCGGGCCGTCGGGGCCCACCAGCACGTTGTACGCCGACAGGTCGCCATGGATCAGGCCGCAGCACAGCATCCGCACCACCTGGCGTACCAGCACGGCGTGGAACTCGCGCGCCTGCGCGGCGTCCAGTTCGACTTCGCCCAGGCGCGGCGCGGTGAAGCCTTCGGCGTCGGTCACCAGTTCCATCACCAGCACGCCATGGAAGAACCCGTGCGGCTGGGGCACGCGCACGCCGGCGTCGCGCAGCTGGTACAGCGCGTCGACCTCGGCGTTCTTCCATTCGGCCTCCTGCTGGCGACGGCCATAGCGGCTGCCGGTGGCCACGGCGCGCGCCTCGCGGCTGCCACGCGACTTGCGGCCCTCCTGGTACTGCACGCGCTTCTGGAAGCTGCGCTGCGCCATGTCCTTGTAGACCTTCGCGCAGCGGACGTCGTCGCCGGCACGCACCACGTACACGGCGGCTTCCTTGCCGCTCTTGAGCGGGCGCACGACTTCATCGATGACGCCCTCGTCGATCAGCGTCAGCAGGCTTGCAGGTGTCTTCACGGAATCCGGGGGCTGGGGGATGGGCACGCGACGGGCGCGCAGTGTGGCGGAAAAGCGGGCCCGGTGCGTGGAATGCCGCCGACATGGGGCGAGTCCGCGCGGACCGTTCACGTAGCCGAGCGGGCCGTTAACCGTGTGTCCGGGCACCGGGCGTGCTTGTCGATGGATTCAGACCGGGGCCCGTACGGTCGGTGGCCTGATCCACACCGGGAGTGCCCGATGAAGCACCTGCTGATTGCCAGTGCGCTGACGATGATGACGCTGTCCGGGGCGGCGGTCGCCGATGGCCGCGATCGCGACCGGGGCGGCCGCAAGGATTACCGCGAGTGGCAGCGCGAAGCCCTGAAGGACCGGCGTGAAGCCCAGCGCGAGTACGAGAAGGACCGTCGCGACTACGAGAAGGATCGACGCAAGGCCCACCACGAGTACTGGAAGGATCGGGCGAAAGCCGAGCGCGAATACGCCAAGGATCGCCGTGAGGCCCTGCGCGAGCGCGAGAAGGCCCAGCGCCGCTGGGCGCGCGGCCAGCATATTCCGCGCGACTACCTCTATGACCGCTATTACGTGCGCGATTACCGCGCGTACAACCTGGCGCCGCCGCCGAGCGGGCACATCTGGGTCCGTCCCGATGCCCAGGACGACACCTACTACCTCGTACAGATGGCCACCGGCCTGATTTCCAGGATCCTCGGCAACTGAGGACGGGACCGCGGCACCCGCCCCGGGTGCAGGCCCCTCTCATCGAAAAAGGCCCGGATCACTCCGGGCCTTTTTTCGTCGTCAATCAGCGGCAATGCGCGGACTAGGTCGGCATGAACGGCTTGGCCGCCTTCTTGTCGCGCTTCTCGGCCTTCTTCTCCTTCATGGACTTGGCCGGTTTCTTCTTCTGTTCCTTCTTCTGGTCCATACCCTTGCTCATGTGCTTCTCCTCGACGCGATTGCGCTGGACTGCGGGTCGCAGTCGGCCCACGGAGTATGCGCCGGGGGCGTTGGGAACGGGCATTCCGGTGGCAGGTTGCGACGACCACACCCCCAGGCGCCGGCGGGCAGAACAGGACCGGCTCCCGTGCGCTTCCCGCCGCGCATGAGGGTCCTCGGCGCCTGCGCCGCCGCCCGAACGCGACACGTGGCCACGATGCCGTCCTAACGCCGTGGCGTGCACCCTGACGGCTCCCCAACGTATTTCCGGAGCCCACATGCGCGCACGTAACGCCCTTCTTCTGCTCTGTCTGATCGCGCCGGTGCTGGCTGCATGCAGCGACCCGGCCGGGCCCGCGGACGAGACCGCGCCGTCCACCGATGCCGCGCGCGTCGACGAGCCCGCCGATCCATCCAGCCCGGAGGCCGTGACCGGGCCCGGAACGACCGAAATGCCCGGGGCGACCGACCCGGCGGCTGGCGAAGGGCCGACACGCGGCGGCGATGGTTCGCAGATCACCCTGCAACCGCTGACCCCCGGCCAGTTGGAGGACGTCGAGTTGCCGGGTGAACTGGCCTGCAGCTTTGCCGACGACACCGGGGCCACGCTGCTGCTGGCGCGTGCCGACGTCACGCCTGACGGCATGGTCCGCGGCGCGGTGAACAACAACGGATACGTCGAGGCAATGGGCAACGGCCGGGCGGGCGGCTTCAACGACCTGGTCGATGGCATCACGCTGAGCGGCAAGGGGATGACGGTGGTGCTGGCGCGCGGTGCGGCGCAACCCACGGGCAACGAGTCCACGCAGCACGTGGCGACGCTCACCGTGCAGCGGGCCGACGGCGCCGAGCGCACGTACGACGGTCTGCTGACCTGCGGGCCGTGAGTGGAATGGGTGCGCCGGCACTGCCGGCCGCCTGTCGAATTCCTGCCGCCTCGCTCGTCGTCCTCCAGCAACCTGACATCAGGCCAATGGAGCACGACATGCTGAGACTCTACGGAACACCGCCGACGCGGGCGCTGCGCGTCATCTGGCTGCTCAATGAACTGGGCTTGGAGTACGAGTCCCGCCCGCTGGACCTCATGGCGGGCGAGGCCACGCAGTCGCCGTTTGTCGATCTGAATCCGGCCGCCAAGGTACCGGTGCTGGTGGACGGGGACGTGGTGCTGGCCGAGTCGGCCGCCATCCAGCTGTACCTCGCGGAGAAACACCCCGAAGCGGGTCTCATTCCTGCGGCGCTGGAGGACAGGGGGCAGATGTACCGCTGGATGTTCTTCCTGGTCACCGAGATCGAGCAGCCGCTGTGGCGCATCGCGCGCCACACCTTCATCTACCCCGAGCACAAGCGCCTGCCGCAGGACGTCGCACTCGCGCGCAAGGAGTGCCTGGCGATGGTGGCGGTGCTCGAGCGCCACATGGACGGCCGGGAGTTCATCGTCGGCGACCGGCCCAGCGTCGCCGACTTCAATGCCGCCTATACGCTGGACTGGGCGAACGAGGAGGAGATGCTGGGCGATGCGCCGCGCCTGCGCGCCTACCTGCAATCGATGTACGCACGCCCGACCGCGCCGCCGACCATCGCCGAAGCATTCGCGGCGTCGGCATGACCCGCGCGGACAGGAGCACGTTTATGACTGCCGAACCCCGGGCCAAGGGCCCCGCGTCGTACTTTCCGTCGATCGAGAAGACCTACGGAAAGCCCGTGAAGTACTGGCTGGACTTGCTCGACCCGATGCGCGACCGCACGCACATGCAGCAGGTCGCGTTCCTGAAGTCAGGACACGGCCTGGGGCACGGGCACGCCAACGCCCTGGTGGCGTATCACCGGTCGCAACGCGACGCGGGCTAGGGGTTGCGTCCCCGGGGCCGTCGACACGCATCGGACACGCTGTCCGGTCGAAGCCGGCCCGGGCGTTTGCCCCGGGGGATACACCACCCGGGGACCCCCGACGCATGCGCCTGCCCATCTGCCTGTCCCTGCTGCTGGCCAGCGCGCCGGTCACCGCCCAGCGGTACGACGGCCCGATCATCGACGTGCACCTGCACGTCGGCCCGGCCGCGCCCGGTGCGCCCAACCCGGCGACCGGTGAACCCACCACCGCCGAAACCGATGCGCAGCGCGAGACCATGACACTGGAGCGGATGCGCCGGCACGGCATCGTGCTCGGATTGGTGAGCGGCCCCGACGCGGCGATGGCCAGCATGCGACGTGCGGGAGGCGACAGCATCCGGGCCGGCGCGTTCCTCGACGACGGGCGCACGCCGCTGCCGCCGCCCGAGGTGCTGCGCGCGGCGTTCGAACGCGGCGAGCTGCAGGTGATGGGCGAGATCGCCGCGCAGTACCACGGGCTGGATCCGGCCGATGCGTGGTTCGAGCCCTACCTGGCGCTGGCTGAGGAGTTCGACATCCCCGTCGGCCTGCACACCGGGCTGGCGCCGCCGGGTGCCGCGTACGGCTGCTGCCCGGAGTTCCGCATCGAACTGGGCAACCCGCTGCGGCTGGAGCCGATGCTCAAGCGCCATCCGAAGCTGCGCGTATGGTTGATGCACGCGGGGTGGCCGTTCCTGCAGGAGACCAAGGCGCTGCTCTACATGTATCCACAGGTGCATGCGGACCTGTCGGTGATCAACTGGATCATTCCGCGCGGGGAGTTCCACGACTACCTCCAGGCGCTGGTGCAGGCCGGCTTCACCGATCGGTTGATGTTCGGCTCCGACCAGATGGTGTGGCCCGAGGCGATCACCCTGGCGGTGGAGGGTGTCGACAGCGCACCGTTCCTCACGCCGGCGCAGAAGCGCGCGATTTTCCACGACAACGCGGCGCGTTTTCTCAGGCTGGACGGGAAGCGGCAACCGAATGGAGCGGGGCAGGCGGACCTGGCCGACCAGGCAGGCGGGGCGACGGCAACGCTCCGCGACCGTTGATTGCACGCGCTACATCGGCGCGACCGCATGGCCGGTCTAGAATCGTCCGATGGAATATCAACTGGTGATCAAGTTCTGGCGCAAGTCGCTGACCGATGAGACGTTCCTCGAATCGATCGAGCGCGAGCTGGCCGAGGCCCTGGGCAGTGCCGCGGTGCTCGAGGGTTACGACGTCAGCCCTAAGGAGATCAACCTGTTCATGCTGACGGACGATCCGCGGCAGTCGTTCCGGCGGAGCCGCGACGTGCTGACCCGGCTGGGCGTCGAGAACGGCGTGTCGGCCGCGTACCGGTTGCAGGGCGGCGCGAAGTTCACCTCGGTGTGGCCGCTGCGCGCGATGCGCAAGTTCACCCTGCCGTGATCGCGTCGCTCCTCGTGCGGAGCGGTCGGCGTTTCTGTAGGGGGGTGTACGGCAGGCAGCGTCAGAAGCGTCGCGTCCCCCACCCCAGTCGCCGACGTCGCACTGGCCCGAGAACTCGGTCACCGCGTCGATCCTGATGTGACCCGGGCGCCGGTCGACCGTCAGCTGCAGGCGGTTCATCCCGTTGAGCCGGTACCGCGCGCTGATCCGGTCGGGTGGGACTGCCAGCAGGTCGGCGAGGCATGAGCGGCCCCAAGCCGCTGCCATACACAAAGACACCGGCGGGACTTGGCCACGCCGGTGTCGGTAAACGCTGTATCGGACCTGTTACGACCTGGAGGAGGCACCGCCGGTCGGAGCCTGCACCTTGTCGTCCTTGTGGTCTTTCATCCCCTTGTCGTTCCGCCCGCCGGACAATGCGCCGGGCGCGCTCACGCGGGTCTCACCGCGCGGCTCGCGAGTGCGCGTGCCGGTGCGGGACGGAGGAGCGGCCTGCGGCGTGCCGCGCGTGTCGTTGTCGTTGATCATGTCATGTCACCTTCGAAAGGACCCGGGCGTGCCGGGTTGGTACGGCCGAAGCCGAAGTCCCACCGGGGCGGGACGAAGGGGCTCAGTGGGGACGCGAACGAACGAATCGTTGGCTGAGTGCCGCTACGACATTGCATCGCAGTGCCCAGGCACCATGCGCTTGCGGGGGTGACCGGGAGGTTACGGGTGCAGGACCGTACCGGGCGACCTGTGTGTCCTCGCGCAGGCCGGCTGCCCGTGCGTCTGCCCGATCGCCCACGCGGGCGGGGAGTGGGCGATCATGGCCCGGAGGGCGGTGGACGCCGGGAGGCGAGGGGACGTGGACTTCCTGAAGATCCTGAAGTCGCTTGAGGACTTCGTTTACGAAGCGCTGATCTGGCTGGTGCTGCTGCCGCAGACGCTGGTGCGCATCGTGATGCACCCGCGCAGGATGGCCGCCTATGCCGAGCGCGAGCTTGCCCGTGACGACGAACAGCGCTTTGGCGATGCGATCAGTCCACCGCTGCTGCTGATCCTGTGCGTGCTGATCGCCCACCTCGTGGACATGGCCCTGCGGGTTCCGACGCCCGCGGAACACAACACCCTGGCCGAGGCGGTCCTGTCCTCGGAGCAGAACCTGCTTCTGTACCGGACCGTTGCCTTCGGGGTCTGGGCGCTGGTGGGCGCGGGCTGGTTCCTGCGCGGCCATCGCCTGGACTTCAACCGCACGCGCCTCCGAGGGCCGTTCTACGAGCAGTGCTACCTGGTCGCGCCATTCGCGCTGGTGCAGTCCATCGCCACGTCGATGCTGCTCATGGGGGACCGGATGCTCGTGTACGGCATGGTGCTGGTGCCGGTGGCCACGCTCTGGTTCTGGCTGGCCCAGATCGACTGGGTGCGCCACCGCGCCGGATTCCGGTTGCGCACCAGCGTGCTCGCGGCGACGGTCACGCTGGTGGCCGGGGCCTTGGTCAACGCGGCATTGGGCTACGTGCTGCTGCATGTGTCTGTCGGCCCGTGAGCCGAATGCGCCCGGGCCGGGCGCGCCAGGTTGCACGCGATAATGGCGGTCCACATCCACCGCCTGCCCGCATGACCATCGTCCTGACCGACTTCGCCCGTCCCCGCCTGTTCCCGCGCGAGCCGCGGCGCAACACGATCCAGGACGTGACGCCGGAGGCCTTCGAGCGCCACCTCAACGACACGCCGCCGTTGAAGGTGCTCGACGGCTACGCGCCGTTCTGCAAGTTGCACGTGCACCGCAACTGGACGTCCACGCGCTGCCTGTCGGTGCCGATCACCGACGGTAACCGCCACCTGCTGCGCTCGGACTACGAAGCGCGCACGAAGGACGAGTTGCCGGTGCTGGTGCGCTGGTTCGAAGGCATCGACCCGCCGGTGGCCGAGTACCTCATCGTCATCCTCTACAGCCGCGACCAGCTGGCGAAGGAGGGAACCGACATCGACGCCGACTGGGGCGTCGTCGGCTGCATGTACACCGCCGAGCCGGAGGAAACCCCGATGGCGCCGATCACGATGCTGCGCAACGCGCTGGGCGTGGAGGAGGGCGGTTCCGGCGTGCCGCTGGACCGGGAGGCGTATGCGCGTAGCGTGGCGTTCTGGCGCACGCACGCCAACTGGCGCGGGTAGGCCGGCCCCCCGCCGATTCGCGCGGGCCGGGGTGGCCGGGTCGGGTGCCGCGAGTTGACATGGATCAATGGTGGCCGGCCCAGCAAGCGGCACGCTGGCCTTGTTCCCTTCAGGATGCTGCCGTGGACGCCAGCACACCGTTCCGTTATCCGCGCCGGATTCGCTGGATCCACTGGCTGAGCGTGGCACTGGTCGCGCTGGCGTACCTGACCTCCGAGTCGGCCGAATCGCTGGACGGTGGAGGGCCTGGCGCGTGGCACGTGCTGTCCGGCCTTGCACTGCTGCTGCTGTTCGTCCCCCGACTGTTGGTCCGGATCGGTGCCGGGCATGCGCCTCCGTCACGCTCGCTTTGGGAGGC
>MIDV01000013.1:0-4278 GCA_001830245.1 Lysobacterales bacterium RIFOXYA1_FULL_69_10
GGACGAGAGCGCCGCGCATGCGCACGGGCACAACAATTCGTTCTCCGACTCGCTGCTGGAGATGCTGCGGCTGTTCGTGCGGCCGCTGGTGTACGTGTTCCTGGCCTCCGCGTTCCTGTACGTACTGATCGAACAGAGCTTCGGTACCTGGCTGCCCACCTTCAACAACGAGATCCTGAAACTGCCCAATGCCATGAGCATCCAGTTCGCCAGCATCCTCGCCGGCATGACCGCGCTGGGCCGCATCGGCGCCGGCGTCGTGCTCAAGCGCGTGCGCTGGCATGTGCTTCTCAACGTATGCGTGGTGGCGATGGCGGTACTGGTGATGGTGGTGCTGCCTCTGGCGCGCGGTGTCGTGGCGCGGCCGCACGTCGGCTGGTTCAACGCGCCGATCGCGGCTTACCTGATCCCCCTGCTCGGCCTGCTGATGGCGCCGATCTACCCGGTGATCAATTCGGTGGCGCTGAGCTCGCTGCCCAAGCCGATGCACGCGGCGATGACCGGGTTGATCGTGGTGTTCTCCGCACTCGGCGGCACCATGGGTTCGTACATCACGGCGCGGGTGTTCGCCAGCTTCGACGGCATCCACGCGTTCTATTTCTCGCTGGTGCCGATGACCCTGATCCTGCTCACCCTGTTCCTGTTCAAGCGCGAGACCGATCGTGCGGCCACCACGGCTGTTCCGCTTGCTGCGGAATAGCCCGCGAAGCACGCCTCATCTGGAGCGACCATGAAATCCTGCAGCCCCCGCTTCGCCGCCCTGTTCCTGCTTGCCGCCACGCTCGCCCTGCCGGCACATGCCGCCACCGACCCCAGCTTCCTGCTCACCGGCACGGCGGAAAACTTCGGCACGTATTTCCCCAGCTACCTGGCCAACGGCTATTTCTCCACGATGACCTCGGTGCGCGGCACCGAGGGCAACCGTGCGTACATGGTCGCGTTCATGGATTACAAGCCGGGCGACATCGCGCGCCCCGCCGCGATCCCCGGCTGGAGCGAGATCGACTACAACCCCGGCGGCGGCTGGCTCAATTCGACCCGCATCGACAAGAAGATCTTCGTCGACTATGCGCAGACGCTGGACATGCACGACGGCACGCTGTCGACCAGCTACCGCTTCGATTACGCGAACAAGTCGACCGACGTCAAGGTCACCACGTTCGTCAGCCAGGCCTCGAACCACCTGGCGGCGACGCGGCTCTCCATCACGCCGCAGTTCGACGGCAGCGTGCAGCTGACCTTTCCGATCCGGCTGTGGTCCGAACACCAGCCGCGCTTCCCGATCGCCAGCATGAGCGGCGACGAGATGATCGCCGCGGTGATCGCCAGCGGCCAGACGCTGGACAACAAGCCGGTGCCGACGCCCGACCGCGCCGCCGTGTGGTACCCCGGTTACACCCGCGTGCTGGCCAGCGACGGCGACACCAAGGAACTGACGCTGTGGCTGGACGGCCGCGCCGAGCACGGCCTGACGATGGCCGAGGCGGCGGCGATCGGGCTGCCACCGGGCCTCGCGATCGAAAGCGTGAAGCTGGAAAAAGGCCCGTACAAGCTGTCGCTCAACCTCACCGCCAGGGTGCAGAAAGGCAAGACCTACGTCTTCACCAAGTACCTCGCCGCGTCGCGGCAGGACTGGGGCGGCGACGCCCGCGACGACGTGGCGCTGGCCAGTGCCGCGCGTCAGAAGGGCTTCGCCGCGCTGCTCGCGGAACACCAGGCCGCCTGGCACCAGCTGTGGAAGTCCGACATCGTGGTCGACGGCGATCCGGACGTGCAGCGCGCCTTGCATTCGGACCTGTACTACCTGCTGTCCAACTCCACCGTGGGTACGGCCTGGCCGATGGGTGCCTGCGCGCTGACCCCAGGCTACGCCGGCCACGCCTTCTGGGACAGCGATTCGTGGGTGTTCCCCGCCCTGCTCCTGCTGCACCCGGAACGCGCCAAACCGATCGTGATGTTCCGTTCGCGCACCATGCAGCCGGCGCGCGAACGGGCGAAACAGTACGGCGTGAAGGGCACGATGTATCCGTGGGAGGCCGATCCGGAAACCGGCGTCGACCACACGCCGCACTTCGCCTACGGGGTGTTCCGCGAGATCCACGTCAACGCCGACATCGCGATCGCGCAGTGGCAGTATTACCTCGCCAGCGGCGACGACGCCTGGCTGAAGCAGCATGGCTGGCCGGTGATCCGCGAGATCGCGCAGTTCTGGGTCAGCCGGGTCACCTACGACAAGGCGCAGGACCGCTACGAGATCCATCACGTCACCTCGCCCGACGAGGCCTACGACGACGTGCCGAACGACTCGTTCACCAATGCCGCGGCGCGCAAGTCGCTGCAGATCGCGATCAAGGCCGCGAAGCTGGTCGGCGCCGCGCCCGATCCGCAATGGGCCGCGATCGCCGCGAAGATGTACATCCCGTTCGACCAGAAGAACCAGCGCCATCTCGACTTCGACGCCTCGGTGCCGCACGACAAGATCACCTGGATGGGCTCGTCGCTGGCCTGGCTGATGTATCCGAACCTCGACCTGCCGATGTCGCCGCAGGTGCGCCGCAACGACTTCGCGTTCCAGCTGCACGAACTGAAAGTGCATGGCGACGACCCGAACGAAATGATGATGGTGATGCTCGCCGTCGGCGCCGCCGAACTGGGCGACAACAAGGCCGCCGGCGATTGGATCCAGCGCAACCTGGTCGGCTTCCTGAAACCGCCGTTCAACGTGCGCACGGAAACCGTCGCCAACAACGCGGGCTACCTCCTCGCGACCTCGGCCGGCTTCGTGCAGAGTTTCGTCTACGGCCTCAGCGGCCTGCGCATCGAAGACGACGGCCTGGCCGAGGCGTATGCGCCGGTGCTGCCGCCGGGCTGGAAATCGCTGACGCTCAGGCACGTCACGTTCCGCGGCAAGCGCTACGACATCCGTATCGATCGCGGAGCCGACGGCAAGGTGAAGCTGACCCGCACGGCGATCTGAAACGTCGCCACCCTGCCGCACACGGATGGACCGGGTGCGGCCGGCGGCGACCGGCAAGGCCGTGGAGGCCGAGATGAAACGTGCATCCCATCGGCTGTGGTACTTCGCGGCACTGGCCGTCATCGGCTTCGGCAGTGCCGTCGGCGCGCGGGCCGCGACCGACCCCGGCTTTCTGCTGACCGCCACCGCGAAGGACTTCGCCAGCTACTTTCCCGGCCAGCTCGGCAACGGCTACCTGTCGACGCTGACCGCGCCGCGCGGCACCGAGGGCAACCTCGCCTACCTGGTCGCGTTCATGGACTACTCGCAGGGCGATATCGCGCGCCCCGCCGCGGTGCCCGGCTGGAGCGAGATCGACTACAGCACGGGCAACTCGCCGGCCGGCCACTTCTGGCTCAACCAGGCCGCGCTGGACCCGGCCGTGTTCCAGGATTACCAGCAGCAGCTGAACCTGTACGAGGGCACGCTCACCACGCGCTACCGCTACCTCGACCATGGCCGGGCCACGCGCATCGAGGTGACGAGCCTGGTCAGCCAGGCCTCGCCCCACCTCGCCGCGACCCGGCTGTCGATCACGCCGGAGTTCGACGGCGAGGTGCAGTTGTCGTTCGCGCTGAACCTGTGGGCGCCGCATCAGCCGCGCTTCCCGCTGGCGCGCCTGAGCGGTGACGACATGCAGGAGGCGGTGGCGGCGCACAACCTGAAGCTCGAACCGGTCGCACCGGCCACGCCCGACCGTGCGGTGCTCTGGTACCACGGCGACACGCATGTCACCGCGGCCGATGGCGACACGGGCGACCGCACGCTGTGGCTGGACGGCCACGCCGAGCAAGGCCTGTCGATGGCCGAGGCGGCCGCGATCGATCTGCCCGCGGGCCTGCAGCCCACCGACCTGCGGGTGTACCGGAGCCGCTATCGGCTGGCGCTGAACCTCACCGCGAAAGTGCGCAAGGGACAGACCTACACCTTCACCAAGTTCGTCGCGCTGTCGCGCGCGGGCTGGGGTGGCGATGCGAAACAGGATCGCGCGCTGGCCACGGCCGCGCGCACGGCCGGCTTCGAGCGCCTGCTCGACGCGCACCGCCATGCCTGGAGCGAACTCTGGACATCGGACATCCGCATCGACGGCGATCCGCAGGCGCAGCAGGTCGTCCACTCCGACCTTTACTACCTGCTGTCCAACACCGCCCCCGACACCGCCTGGCCGACCGGAGCCTGCGGCATGACGCCCGGCTACGCCGGCCACGTGTTCTGGGACAGCGATACCTGGGTGTTTCCCGCGCTGTTGCTGCTGCATCCGC
>MIDV01000013.1:4394-5595 GCA_001830245.1 Lysobacterales bacterium RIFOXYA1_FULL_69_10
TCGCGCAGTGGCAGTACTACCTGGCCACCGGCGACCGCCAGTGGCTGGCCCGCCACGGCTGGCCGGTGATCCGCGACGTGGAGGATTTCTGGGCCAGCCGCGCGGCCTGGGTGGCAGATAAACACCGCTACGAGATCCAGCACGTCACCTCCGTGCTGGAGGCCTACAACGACGTGCCGAACGACGCCTTCACCAACGCCTCGGCACGCAAGGCGCTGAACATCGCCGTCGCCGCCGCGTCCGTCGTCGGCGTTAAGCCGGACCCGCACTGGTCGGATGTCGCCGCGCACCTGCACATCCCGTTCTCGGCTAAGGACGGACACCATCTCGATTTCGACGAAAGCGTGCCGCACGACATCGACGCCTGGGGCGACACCGCCCTGCCGGCGCTCGCCTATCCCTCGCTGGACCTGCCGATGAGCACCGAGGTGCGTCGCAGCGATTTCGACTACGCGATGGGGTTGATCGAACGCTCGCGGCAGGAGCCGAACAGCATGGGGCTTTCGCCCGTGTCGATCGCCGCCGCCGCGCTGGGCGACGCGACCACGGCCGGCGCGTGGTTCCAGCGCAACCTCACCACCCACGTGCTGAAGCCGCCGTTCAACGTGCGCACCGAGACCGCCAGCAACAACACCGGCTATTTCCTGACCGCCTCGGGCGGCCTGCTGCAGAACATCGTCTACGGCTTCACCGGCCTGCGCATCGAACAGGACGGACTGGTCCAGGCGTACGCGCCGGTGCTGCCGCCGCCGTGGCAGTCGTTCACGCTGAAGCACGTCAGCTTGCGCGGCCGCTACTACGACATCACGGTCCGCCGCGCGGCCGACGGCAAGCCGGAGCTGGTCCGCCACGCACTCTAGAACTGCCAGCGCCACCCGCATCGACAAGGAGAAAGGCATGCCCGCAACACACGCCCAACGGCTGATGCAAACGGTCCTGTTTCGCGCCGGTCTGCTCTGCACTGGCATGTTCGGCGCCGCGGCACTCGCGCAGGCGCAGCGGCCCGGCGTCGACAGCCGCGGCAACGTGAGCGTGCCCGCCTTCGTCGTGCCGTACTCGACGTACGCGTCGCCCGAGGCGCGGCAGCAGTTCCAGCGGATGCTCGAACAAAGCCGGCATGCGCCGGGCATCGGCGCGATCGCCGCCAGCCGCGCCTACTACGACGGGATCAATACCGATCGCGCCAAGCGCATGCAGAAAC
>MIDV01000013.1:5670-8214 GCA_001830245.1 Lysobacterales bacterium RIFOXYA1_FULL_69_10
CCGAGTGTGCGGTAGAGCGCGGGGTCTGCGGCGAGGCGCGCGTCGTAGGGCGGGTTGCTGACGACGAGGCCGGGGGTCGAGGGTGCGGGTTCGGGCAGTTGGGGCTGTTGCTCTTGATCGTCATTCCCGCGAAGGCGGGAATCCAAGGATGTCGCTTCTGCCTTTTCCTTTGCACGTGACCATGGACTGGCTGCCCTGCCCGCAGTCGCGTCGCCGTCGGGACTCTCCAAAGTCGCTGGGTTCCCGCCTTCGCGGGAATGACGGCTTGGGAGAGAAGAGGTGTCCGCAACGTCATCGTCGCTTCGCCCCTCCAACGTCCATGGTTTCCCGCCTTCGCGGGAATGACGGCTTTGGACCTGGGTCGCAATGGCGGGTGCATCCAGCGTCGTTACATCCCCCACCTGCCAATCGATGACGCCCGCGAGACCGGCCATAACCGCGTTGTCCTGCGCGGCGCGGATGGCATGCGGGTCGAGGTCGCGGCCGGTGAACACCGGGCGGAGCGCGGCCATGCCGACGCGTTCACGGCCACGCGCCTGGGTGACCAGCAGATCCCATGCGGCCATGTCGAAGCCGCGCCAGCGCGTCGGCGGACGCTCGCCGTGACGTTGCAGCCCGGGCGCCACATCGGCGGCCATCAGCGCGCCTTCGATCAGCAGCGTGCCGCTGCCGCACATCGGGTCCAGCAACGCGCCGCCGTCGGCGTAGACCTGCGGCCAGCGGCCACGCAGCAGCACGGCCGCGGCGAGGGTTTCCTTCAGCGGTGCCTCGCCCTGCTTCTGTCGCCAGCCGCGGCGGTGCAGCGGGCCGCCGCCGAGGTCGACCGACAGGATCGCGCGGCCCTTGCGCACCACCAGGTTCAGGCGCAGGTCCGGGGTGTCGAGGTCGACGTCCGGGCGGGCGCCGGTCTGGGCGCGCATCACGTCCACCACGGCGTCCTTGACCCGCTGCGCGGCGAAGCGCGCGTGGGTAATGCCCGTGCCCGAGACATGCGCGTCGACGGCCAGGGTGCGGTGAGTGGCGAGGTGCTCGGCCCACGGCACCGCGGCGGCGCCCGTGTACAGCGCCAGCTCGTCGGCGCACTCGAACTCGGTCAACGGCCACAGCACGCGACTGGCCAGGCGCGACCACATGACCGCGCGCTGCGCGTCGGCGAGCGTGCCTTCGACGTTGACGCCGCTGACGGTGGCCGTGGCGCGCGTGCAGCCCAGCGCGACCAGCTCGTCGGCGAGGAGGTATTCGAGGCCTTTGCCGCAGCTGGCGAAGAATTTCACTGTGGGGTTCCGGTGGTGGTGGAGCGGCGGCTGATGATTGTTGCGCAGGTGTGGAGAGGTGGCGCTTTGCCGGCCCCTCTCCCCAACCCCCGCGCTTCGCGCCCCCGGCCCGCGCCAGCGGCGCGGGCGTTCAGCCGCACACGCACCTGCGGTGCGTCAGCGCGCGGCTTCACCCCAACGGGAGAGGGGCTACGGTGCATTACAGCGTCGCGAGCAACGCGGCGAACGCGTCGGCGCTGGCGTCGACGTGGGCGGACAAGCGGTGGCTGTCGTCGACCAGGTGCAGGCGGGCGTTGCGGGTGCGCGCCCAGTCGACGACGTGCTCGGCCGGGATCAACTCGTCGTGCCAGCCGTGGATGATCGCGGTCGGCACGCGCGCAGCATCCAGCGGGTGCGCTTCGTGCAGGCGGATCGGCGGCGCCATCAGGAACAGGCCGGCGACCGGCACCTGCAGCGACACCAGCCCGGAGATGAAGGCGCCCAGGCTCGAGCCGGCCAGCACCAGCGGGCCGCGCGCGGCGGCCTCGCGGGCGCGCTCGAACAGGCGCTGGCGGCGGGCAGCGACGTCGCCCAGCTCGCTGATCTCGCGCATCGCGTCCAGGTCGGTGTAGTCCGGCCGCTCGTGGGTCCAGCCCAGGCGCTGCGCGGCGTCGGCCAGTGCGGTGACCTTGGTGGCGTCGGGGCCGCTTTCGAAACCGTGGGAGAGGATGCAGTGTCCGCGCATGGATTGACCGGGTGTGTTGCGCCCGGAGTCGCGGGCAGGAATGCTTTCGGGGAGCGGAAACGTCAAGGTTCGGCGGTAACCGCGTCGCCCAGCCGGATCGCGCCGCCCTCGAGGATGCGCGCGCACAGGCCGCCCATTCCGCGCATCGCATTGAAGCCGCCGGGGCCCAGCGCCTCTTCCATGCGCGAGCACGGGTCGCAGGCGTCGGTGCCTTCCAGCAGCACCTCGCCGATGCGGAAGCGACGGCCTTTCAGCGCGATCAGAGGCAGTCCGGAGACCACCAGGTTGCGCCGCAACAGAGAGGCCTCCACCGCAGCATGGCCCGACAGCGCCGCGATCACCGGCAGGTGCTCGGCCTGGATCAGCGTTACGCCGCGCTTGCCGCTGCCGCCGCGGTAGCGGTCGCCGGACAGGCCGCCGCCGGCGCCGGCTTCGACCTCGGTCATTTCGCGCATCGGCTTGTCGCGCGCGGGGCGGACCCCCATCCACTCCACCCTGCCGGGTCGCGGCAGCGTCGCCATAAGGCGACCCAGTTCGGAGTCGGCG
>MIDV01000013.1:8248-8791 GCA_001830245.1 Lysobacterales bacterium RIFOXYA1_FULL_69_10
CGGCTGGACGCGCGGCCCGTCTCGCAGGTCGACCTGGTGGTGATCCACTGCACCGAGGTACCGGACCTGGCGCGTTCGCGTCGCTTCGGCGAGGAGGTGCTCTATCCCGCCTCCGGCACCGGCAACAGCGGCCACTACTACGTCGACCGCGACGGCAGCCTGCACCAGTACGTGTCGGCGGAGCGCACCGCGCACCACACGCGCGGCTACAACCCGCGCTCGGTCGGGATCGAGCTGGTCAACACCGGGCGCTACCCGAACTGGCTGGACTCGCGCCACCAGGCGATGGACGAGCCGTACACCGACGCGCAGATCGCCTCGCTGATCGCCCTGCTGCAGCGCCTGCGCGCCGAGCTGCCGGCGCTGCGCTTCATCGCCGGGCACGAGGACCTGGACACCACGACGGTCGAGGCCACTGATGACCCGTCCGTGCAGGTGTACCGCAAGCGCGACCCGGGGCCGCTGTTCCCGTGGCTGCAGGTGCTGGACGCTGTGCCGCTATCGCGTTTGGCTCCTGCGGACCCGATGCATTGACATGTAAAA
>MIDV01000013.1:8821-23604 GCA_001830245.1 Lysobacterales bacterium RIFOXYA1_FULL_69_10
GCTCTAAATGCTTGATCCCAAGGAGAGGACCGAACCATGAAGATGATCGGAATTGCACTTGCTTTCGTACTTGCAGTCGCTTCTGCCTCCGCATGCGCAAGCCAAAGGACAGTGCAGGCTCAATCCCACGGCGTGAACTCGGAAGGTTTGCCTGTGGCGAAAGCCCGTATCCCGGGCGTCGCCTCGATTACTTACATCGACAGCGGAAAACAGCGGATCCTGCTCATCAAGGATGAGAAGGGGGCAGATCGTCGCCACGGACCGCCATGACTTGACTGGCGCTACGCCCATCACGGCCTCAAGCGGCCCCACCGACGGTTTGGTGCTGCTGCATACAGGCTCGGACGGGTCTGCCGTCTGGGGTGTTTACTCGGGCGGCAACATGGTTGGGTTACTGATCCGGCAACCCAATGGCGACCTTAGCTATTCGGCGCTTTGAGGTTCGCGGGGCCCTGTCTCGGACAGGGCCCCAGTTGCATGGTGAGGGTGGGTTTCTTCCAGTACAGCGGGGGTAACCCACCCTTTGCGCTGGCTATACTTGCGCGCCCGGCTTCCCCGTGCGACCCAATGACCCCACCGCCCTCCGAGCCCGGACTGCCCTTGCACGAGCCGGTCGTCCACGAGCTGGTCGCGCTGCTCTCGCTGGAGCGGCTGGAGGACAACCTGTTCCGCGGCCAGAGCCGCGACATCGGTACCAAGTACGTGTTCGGCGGGCAGGTCCTGGGCCAGGCGTTGTCGGCCGCGCAGGCGACGATGACCACGCCACGCGGCGCGCACTCGCTGCACGCCTACTTCCTCAAGGCCGGCGACATCGAAGCGCCGATCGTCTACCAGGTCGACCGCACGCGCGACGGCGGCAGCTTCTCGGTGCGCCGGGTGACGGCGATCCAGCACGGCCAGCCGATCTTCTTCCTCGCTGCATCGTTCCAGCGCGAGGAAGGCGGCGGCGAGCACCAGCTGTCCATGCCCGAGGTGCCCGGTCCCGAGGACATCGACCCGGCCCCGGCGGTGCCGGACAAGGTGATGGCGACGCTGCCGACCAAGATCCAGCGCTGGCTGTCGCGGCAGGGGCCGTTCGAGTTCCGCCACGTCTACCCGCGCGACGAACTCAAGCCGCCCAAGCGCCCGCCCTACCAGCAGGTCTGGTTCCGCCTGAGCGAGCGCGTCGGCGACGCCCCGGAGCTGCACCGCGCGCTGCTGGCTTACGCAAGCGATTTCCACCTGCTGGGCACGGCGACGTTTCCGCACGGCATCAGCTACTACCAGCCCAACGTGCAGATGGCGTCCTTGGACCACGCGCTGTGGTTCCACCGCCCGTTCCGCGCCGATGAGTGGCTGCTGTATTCGATCGACAGTCCGAGCGCGCAGGGCGGACGCGGGCTGGCACGCGGGCAGATCTTCGACCGCCAGGGCCGGCTGGTCGCCAGCACCGCGCAGGAAGGCCTGATCCGCGTGGTCGAGGACGCCAAGGCCGCCTCGCACGTGCCGGCGAAGGACTGAGGACGACGATGCGCCAGGTCTTCAGCAGCCCGCGGCTGGAAAATGTCGAGCAGGTCGCCCGGTTGCTGGAGGACGCGGGCATCGAGACCCGCATCACCGACGGGCGCTCCTACAAGGGCAACCGCCGCCGCAACTTCAGCTACGGCAGCGCCGATGTCGACGCCAAGCCCGCCGTGTGGGTGGTGCGATCGGACGACCAGGTCCGCGCCCGTACGCTGCTGCGCGATGCGGGGCTGATCGATTCGACCCGCCCCACCGACAGCTACCTGGCCCCGACCTTCCGCACCGAGCCGGCGGCTGGCCCGCGCAAGTCCGGCGTCCAGAGCCGCGCGGCGCGCATCAAGCTGGTGCTGCTCGGCGGGATCGCCATCGGCGTGGCCTTCATGGTCCACCACATGCTGACCAATCGGCCGCCCCAGCAGGAGGCCGCCGGGCCGTTCGACGGCAGCATCTCGCCGGTGCTGCTGCCGGTGGCGCGTGCTGTGTTCGAGCACGAACTGCCGTCCGCGCGCCTGCCCACGGTGTGCCTGAGCATCGACGGCAAGGACGCGCCGCAGGCGATGCTGGAAGCGCTGTACCGGCAGGGGATGGTGGTCGCGCCCGGTTCGACGTGCGTGCGCAACCCCGACGAGGACGTGGGCAGCCAGCACCGCAGCGGCCGCGAGGCCTTGCTGCTGGACGTGGCGCGCTTCCGCCCCACTGCCCCCGACGAAGGCGAGGTCGAATACACGGCCTACCACCACCGGATGTTCGGCGACTACAAGACGCTGCGGGTGCGGCGCGTGGACGGCCGCTGGGAAGTCGTCGAGGTCGTGCGCCACGTCTCCAGCTGAGGTCGACGCGCGATGGCGGCCCGGTCTGATCCGACCCGGTCACATTGGCGGGCGCGGAGCGCCCTGAAGGCATCCCGTCCGCGCCATGATGGAGCCCGCCATGCCCAGCGCCTTCGCCCCCTCGCCCGCCGCCCTGGCACCCACGACCGATGTCGAGGCGGTCATCCGCGCGCACCTGCCGGCCGCCGCCCAGGGCGACACCGATGCCTACGGGCGGATCGTCGCCGCCTGCCAGAACCCCGTCACGGCCATCGCCCTGGCCATCGTGCGCGACGTGCCGGCCAGCCAGGACATCGCCCAGGACGCCTTCATCAGCGCCTGGCGCCACCTGCAGCGGCTGCAGAACCCCGCCAGCTTCCTGCCATGGCTGCGACAGATCACCCGCAACTTGGCACGCGACCACCTGCGTGCGCGCGGGCGGAGCGGTGTGCCGGTCGACGGTGCCGATGCCGTGATCGAAGCCGCTGCGGATCCCGGACTCGACCCGTTGCACCAGGCACTGGAGGACGAACGCCAGGCGATGGCCGCCGAGCTGATCTCCGCCCTGCCCGACGACAGCCGCGAGGTCCTACTGCTGTACTACCGCGAGGGCCAACGCTCGCAGCAGGTGGCTGCCTTGCTGGGGCTGAGCGACGCCGCGGTGCGCAAGCGGCTGTCGCGCGCCCGGGCCACGGTGCGCGATGAACTGATGGCGCGCTTCGGCGAGTTCGCGCGCAGTTCCGCACCCGGCGCGGCGTTCGCCGGCGTCGTCACCAGCGCGCTGGTGCTGGCCAGTCCGCCCGCGGCGACCGCCGGCATCCTGTCGATCGGTGCGGCCGCCGGCGCGAAGACGTTCGGCAAGGTGCTGCTGGGCGCGGCCGGGACGATTGCCTTTGCCCTGGTCGCGGCACTGGCTGGGCTGTATCTCGGCCTGAGGCGACAGCTGAAGGGCGCGATCGACGCGGCCGAGCGGCATGCACTGATCCGCAGTGCGGTGGTGTGCGCACTCGCGTCGGTGGGTTTCGTCGTCGCCATCACGTTCCTGGCGGCCGAAAGCGAGGGCTGGCTGTGGCCGGTGCTGGCCACCGCCGTGTTCATGGCGACGGTGTTCTCCCAGTCGATGGTGGTGCAGCCGCGCGCCCTGCAGCGGCGGCATGCACGCGAGGCCGCACTGGACCCGGCCGGGGCCGCGCGGCGCCGGCGGCGCGAGAAGGCGATCGCATGGATTGGTGCGGTGGTCGGCTTCACCTGCGGCATCGGCGGCTTGTTGCTGGGCTTGGTGTCCTCCGGGCGGATCTGAGCAGGAGCCAGCCCGCGGCACCCTTCCACCCCGTCATCCCGGCGAAAGCCGGGATCCATCCTGCACCTCGCAACGAGACATGAAAAAACCCGCGCCGCCGGGTGGCGACGCGGGCTTTCGGTTTCATGCGATCAGGCGTCAGCGACGCGGGCGCTGCAGGTCGGCCTGGGTCAGGTAGCCATCGCGGTCCTCGTCCATGAAGGCGAACATCTTCGCCATGCGCGGCATGCCCGTCTCGACCTCGGCGCGGCTGAGGCGGCCGTCGTTGTCGGCATCGGCCTCGGCAAACTTCTGCTGCATGCGCTCGGTGTGCTTGGCCTTCCACTCGGCCCGAAGGGCTTCGGCCGCGGCCATCAGCTCGCTGCGGACCAGATAGCCATCGCGGTTGGTGTCGGTCGCGTCGAACCGGGCGGCGAAGCGCTCGTTGCCGGCAGCCTCGACCTTGCTGATGCGGCCATCGCCGTCCGTGTCGAGCTTCAGCACGTGGCCCATGCCGCCGCGGTGGCCGCCACGGCGGCCCTTCTTCCACTGCGGGCGCTCGCTGGCGTCGATGCGGCCATCGCCGTTCTTGTCCATCTTGTCGAAGTGCTCGGCCATGCGCGGATGCGCGGCGGCCTCGGCACGGTCGATGGCGCCATCGCCATTGGTGTCGATCTTGGCCATGCGCTGGCCGCGCTCCGCGTTGCCACGCGGGCTGTCCTGCATGGCGTCCTGCGGGGCAGCCACGGCCACGCCGACCAGTGCGGCGGCAATGGCCGCGGTCAGGAAGGTGTAACGGTTCATGCACGTCTCCGGTGTGTGGCGCGGCGTTGCGCCGATGGTGGAGTCAACGCATGCGACGCGGCGCGGTTGACATGGCCCCGACCACGTTCAGCCGGGCGACAGCGCGGGCGTCGCCGGCGCTATGCTGCCCGCCATGGGCAACACGCCGGACACCGACGACCTGCGCCTGTTCCACACCGGCGAACACCCGTGCGGCTACTGGCCCGACCGGTATGCCCGCGATCTGGTGCTGGACCCGCGCGACCCGCGGCTCCCGCAGTGGTACCCGATGGCCCTGGGCTGGGGCTTCCGACGCTCCGGCGACATCGTGTACCGGCCGCATTGCCGGCGCTGCCGGGCCTGCACCGCGGTTCGCATTCCCGTCGAGCGCTTTGCGCCTGACCGCGCGCAGCGCCGCTGCATGGCGCGCAACCGCGATGTCACCACCCGCGTGCAGCCGGCGCAGCGCAGCGAGGAACACCTCGCGCTGTATCGGCGCTACCTCGCCGCGCGCCACGCCGGCGGTGGCATGGATGGGCACGGCGCGGTCGAGTTCGAGCAGTTCCTGATCGGACGCTGGAGCGACAGCCGGTTCCTCGAGATGCGCGAGGGCGGCCGCCTGCTGGCCGTGGCGGTGACCGACCTGGTCGACGACGCGCTGTCGGCGGTCTACACCTTCTTCGACCCCGATCCGGAACTGGCAGCGCGCGGACTGGGCACGCTGGCGATCCTGCGGCAGATCGAGTGGGCCCGACGCGACCAGCGCCCGCACCTGTACCTGGGTTACTGGATCGACGGGCACGGCAAGATGGACTACAAGCGCCGCTTCCGTCCGCTGGAGCGGTTCGACGGTCGCAGCTGGCGCGATTTCGACGAGGCAGACTTTCCATGAAATTCCGTTTTCGGCCGGCACTGGTCGGCCTGTGCGCGGCACTCGCCCTGTCGGGCTGCGTGCGCGTCAATGTCCATGGCGACCCCGATGCATACCTGCGCTCCATGACGCCGCTGCGGGTGGCGACCTACAACACGTCCCTCTATGAAGAATCCGCCGGCGGCCTGATCGGACGTCTGGAATCGGGTGATGCGAAGGCCTCCGCGGTCGCGGCGGTGCTGCAGCGCGTACGGCCCGACATCGTGCTGCTCAACGAGTTCGATTACGACGCGGGCCAGCGCGCCGCCGACCTCTTCCAGCGCCGCTACCTCGAACAGCCGCAACCCGGTGGCGGCGAGGCGCTGCACTACCCCTACCGCTACCTGGCGCCGGTCAACACCGGCGTGCCCAGCGGCCTGGACCTTGACCGCGACGGCCAGGCGCGTGGCGGCGCGACGGGCGACCGCGCACGCGGCAACGATGCGTGGGGCTACGGCCTGCATCCCGGGCAGTACGGAATGCTGGTGCTGTCGCGCCATCCGATCGATACGGATGGCGCACGCACGTTCCAGAGACTCAAGTGGAGCGCCATGCCGGACGCCCGTCAGCCGCGCGATCCCGCCACGAACCGGCCGTGGTATCCGCCGGAGGTGTGGTCGCAGCTTCGCCTGTCGTCCAAGTCGCACTGGGACGTGCCGGTGCGCACGCCGCGCGGAACGTTGCACGTGCTGGCCTCGCATCCCACGCCGCCGGTGTTCGACGGGCCCGAGGACCGCAACGGCGCGCGCAACCACGACGAGATCCGGCTGTGGAGCGAGTACCTCTCCAACGAAGCTGCGGACTGGTTGTGCGACGACCGCGGCACCTGCGGCGGCCTGCCGGGCGAAGCGCATTTCGTGATCGCCGGCGACCTCAACAACGACCCGCACGACGGCGATGGCCACCACGCCGCGATCAGGGGGCTGCTGTCGCATCCGCGGGTCAATGGTGCCGTCGCGCCGCGCAGTGAAGGTGGGCGCACCGTGGCCGCTGAGTACGGCGTGGCGCGCACGGGCGATGCGTCGACCCACACCGGCGACTTCGGCCCGCGGGTGGGTACGCTGCGGCTGGACTACGTGCTGCCTTCCCGCAGCCTGCAAGTGGTGGACTCGGGGGTCTTCTGGCCGGCGCCGGACTCCACGGGTGCGGCGGTCACGGGGGCCAGCGACCACCGCCTCGTGTGGGTGGACCTCGAACTGCCGTAGAAGCGCTCGCCCGCGGCGGCACGCTGCGCGGTCTGCTCGCGCATGGAGCGCGTGACTCTGAAGGCATGGACCGCTGTTTCGGGTTGGGACTCGCTTCGAGATCGAGCCGCGTACCGGAGCTGATGGACGGCCACGGGACGCCGGCTTCGCCGAACCCTCATCCGTCGCTCCGCGCCACCTTTTCCCGAAGGGAGAAGGGACAGCTGCGCGGCATGCACCGACCTACTTCGCGCCGCTGGTGGCCTGCTTTTCGATCTTCTGCCCGTCGGCTTTCTCTTCGCCGGCGTCCTTGCCGGCGGTGCCGGGGCTGTCCGGCGCGCCGGCGGCGGCGGGCGCTTTCGCGGGCTTCGCCCCCGCCGCCACTCCCGCAGGCGCCGACGCGGCATCCGCCGGTGAAGCGGCGTCGTCTGTTGCCGCCTGCCCGGCCTTGCCATGCGCCTCTTCAACGACCGGCGCGACCGCTGCGGTGCGCGGCCCGAAGCCGAAGGCCTCCTCCCCGCGCGCGGACACGATCATGCGCACCATGCTGGTAGGCACCATCAACTCCAGGTCGACCTGCTGGCCATTGGGCGTGCGGCCGTCCAGGGTCATCTCGACCAGCGCGCCACCGGTGTCGATCTCGCGGCACAGCAGGTGGGGGCCGGCCTTGCCCTCCTGCAGGTAGGGCTTGATGGCGTCGCCCAGTGCTTCGAGCGCCTGCGGGAAAAAGAACACGGCATAGCCGTTGAGGTCGTTCATCGTGACTCCTGGAAAGGGGGCATGCGGCTCAGCGCAGTTCGACGTGCAGGGCCTGCGCCGCGTCCCGTGCATCGGCGCGGGCCGCGTCGACGTCCTCGCCGGGCGCCAGCGTCACCGCGACCCGGCGCTGGCCGTCCACGCGCGGCTTGCCGAACAACCGCAAGTGTGACCCCGGCCGCGCGAGCGCCACGTCGACACCGGAGAACACCGGCACGCCGCGGCCCTCGGCCAGCACCGCGCACGAGGCGGCGACGGTCTTGAGCGGCACGTTGCCGTCGGCGTCCACCGAAAGCGGCAGGCCGAGGATGGCGCGCGCATGCAGCGCGAACTCGCTCAGCTCCTGCGACGCCAGCGTCACCAGCCCGGTGTCGTGCGGGCGCGGCGACACTTCCGAGAACCACACCGCGTCGCCCTTCACGAACAGCTCGACCCCGAACACGCCCCAGCCGCCGAGGTCGTCGGTGATCGCGCGCGCCACCGCCTGCGCGCGCTCCAGGGCCAGCGCCGACATCGGCTGCGGCTGCCAGCTCTCGCGGTAGTCGCCGTCGCGCTGCAGGTGGCCAATCGGCGGGCAGAACGCGGTCCCCCCGGCATGGCGCACGGTCAGCAGGGTGATCTCGTAGTCGAAGTCGACGAAGCCCTCGACGATCACGCGCCCCGCCCCGGCGCGGCCGCCGGTCTGCGCGTACTCCCACGCCCGGTCGATCTCAGCCTCGGTTCGCACCAGGCTCTGGCCCTTGCCCGAGGACGACATCACCGGCTTGACCACGCAGGGCACGCCGATGGCCGCCACGGCAGCGCGGTACTCGTCGACGGTGTCGACGAACCGGTACGTCGAGGTGGGCAGCCCCAGCGTTTCCGCCGCCAGGCGGCGGATGCCCTCGCGATCCATCGTCAGCCGCGCGGCGCGGGCGGTCGGGATGACGCGCGTGTCGTGCGCCTCGCGTTCGAACTCCTGCTCCAGGGCGACCAGCGTGTCGGTGTGGATGGCCTCGATTTCCGGCACCACCAGGTGTGGCCGTTCGGCCTCCACCAGCGCGCGCACCGCGGCACCGTCCAGCATGTCCAGCACGTGGCTGCGATGGGCGACCTGCATTGCCGGCGCATCGGCATAGCGGTCGGCGGCGATCACCTCGACGCCGAAGCGCTGCAACTCGATCGCCACCTCCTTGCCCAGTTCGCCCGATCCCAGCAGCAGGACACGGAAGGCATGCGGGGACAGCGGGGTGCCGAGGGTGGTCATCGGGGCTCCGGTTCGGGGGCGTGAAATGGGCCGCACAGTCTACCGTCGCCACCACCACCCTTTGGTCCGCGCGGGCGGCGTGCGATGCTTCCGCCGATGCCACGGGGACCCCACCATCGCCAACACCGGCCTGTCCGGTTGCGCACCGCCTGCGCCATCGCCGCGCTGTTGCTGGCGACGGCCTGCGCGCGCTCCGACGATGGCGGCCCCGGCGCCACGCTCGCTGGCCTGCTGCTGGACCCGCAGATGGACGAGATCAGCGGGCTGGCCGCATCGCGACGCCACGAAGACGTGTTGTGGCTGCACGACGATGGCGGCAACCCGGCCCGGCTGTTCGCGACCAGCACCGGCGGGCGGCGCCTGGCGACCTTCCATGTGGAAGGCCTGACCAAGACGGATTGGGAGGACATCGCGTCGTTCGAGCTGGAAGGCAAGCGCTACCTGATGCTGGCCGACACCGGCGACAACGGCGGCCTGCGGCGCAGCCTGCAGTTGCATGTCATCGAGGAGCCAGACGTGCTGGAGAACGCACGCCTGAAACCGGCGTGGTCGATCGCCTTCCGCTGGCCCGATGGCCCGCGCGACTGCGAGGCCGTTGCCGTGGACGTCGACCGGGGCGAGATCCTGCTCGTGTCGAAGAAGCGGGACCCCCCCCAGCTGTTCTCCCTGCCGCTGCGGCCGGAAGGCGACGACATGCAGACGGCGACATTCCTCGGCGAACTGGCCGGCATGCCGCCACCGTCGCAGGCCGAGCAGAAGGACGCCGGCCGCGCCCAGTACGACCGCCATGTGACGGCTGCGGACGTGTCCCCCGACGGAGCCACCCTGGCGGTCCTGACCTACCGGTACCTGCTGCTCTACCCGCGCGGCGAAGGCACGTGGGCCGATGCGGTCACCGGGGCACCGCAGGTCAGCGACCTCCCGCCCCTGCCGCAGGCCGAGGCGCTGGGCTGGTCCGCGGACGGCTCCGAGCTGTATGCGACGGGCGAGTTCATCCCCGCGCCGATGTACCGGATTACGCCGTAGCCCGGGTAAGCGCAGCGCACCCGGGTTCCTGCCAACCGGCATCCAGGTGACACCGCACGCAGTGCCAGCCGTGGGTGTCGTGGAGTCTCCCGGGTGCGGCCTGCGGCCTTACCCGGGCTACGCCCTTCGAATCGCCCCGACACGATCCGACGAACGGCCATTGACGTGATATCAATTTGATATCACTCTTGACGCATCCCAACGGACGAGACCGGCCATGAAAGAGAACCCTACCCGCTCCCTGCCCGGCATCCCGGTGCTGCTCGTACTGCTGCTGGCCCTGGTCGCCGCGGCCGTGATGCTGTTCAACGGCGTGGCCGGCGACAGCCCGGCGACCGCCATCGGGTCGGTGCTTGGCGGCATCGTGGCGTTCTTCCTGCTGTTCGGCCTGTACATGGTCGAGCCCAACCAGTCGGCCGTGCTCAGCCTGTTCGGCAAGTACGTGGGCACCGTGCACGACAACGGCCTGCGCTGGAACAACCCCTTCTTCTCCAAGCGCAAGGTGTCACTGCGCGTGCGCAACTTCGAGAGCGGCAAGCTCAAGGTCAACGAACTGGACGGCAGCCCGATCGAGATCGCCGCGGTGATCGTCTGGAAGGTGGTCGACTCGGCCGAGGCCGTGTTCAACGTCGACGACTACGAGAGCTTCGTGCACATCCAGTCCGAGGCCGCGCTGCGCGCCATGGCCACCAGCTATCCCTACGACCAGCACGAGGAAGACCAGGTCTCGCTGCGCAGCCATCCGGTCGAGATCAGCGAGCGGCTCAAGGAACAGCTGGACGAGCGCCTGACCGAGGCCGGCGTGGACGTGATCGACGCGCGCATCAGCCACCTGGCCTACGCGCCGGAAATCGCGCACGCCATGCTGCAGCGCCAGCAGGCCAACGCGGTGATCGCCGCGCGTACCCGGATCGTCGCCGGCGCCGTCGGCATGGTGGAGATGGCACTGGCCGAGCTGCAGAAGAACGATGTCGTGCAGCTCGACGAGGAGCGCAAGGCGGCGATGGTCAGCAACCTGCTGGTGGTGCTGTGCAGCGACCGCAGCACGCAGCCGATCGTCAACACCGGCAGCCTGTACTGAGGCCGCGGCGATGGACTGGGAACGCTACATCGCCCCGGCCGCCATGGCGCTCAGCGCGATGCCGGTCTTCCTGATCGCCGGGCTGGTGCGCGGCGGGCGCCTGCACCTGGTCAATGGCCTGGATGCCAGCCGTGTCCGCGATCCCGACCGCCTCGCGCGCCGGCTGGGCGCACTACTGGCCGCGGTCGGATTCAGCATGCTGCTCGGCGCCACTGGCCTGGCATGGGCGGGGAGCGACGAAGCGCGCATCACCGGCGTCGTCGTGGCGCTGCTGCTGGCGGTCAACGGGCTGGCGGTGGCACTGATCCTGACGGTGGCCCGCGCCCCGCGCGTGGACGGGGACGATCGCAGGACCGGGACGCGATCAGGCAGGCGATGAGCCAGAAGAAGGCCTACCCGCTACGGATCAATGCCCAGGTGCTGGAGGCCGCCCAGCGCTGGGCCGACGATGAGCTGCGCAGCCTCAACGCGCAGATCGAGTACGTGCTGCGCGACGCGCTGCGCAAGGCGGGACGGCTGCCCACGCCGGCCGACGACGGTAACGACGAGAACCAGGACAAAGGACAGGAACGATGAGCGAGCGCTGGATGTACGAGGTAGTCGAGGTCAAGCCCGGGATCATGGGCGGCTTCAAGACCGAGGTGATGCAGGAGACCCTCAACCGCATGGGGCGCCAGGGCTGGGAGCTGGTCAACGTGGTGCTGACCGGCCCGATGATGCCGGCGCTGGCGGTGTTCAAGAAGCCGGCCTGAGCCATCCGCGCACCGGTGGCCGCCCGTGGCGACGCAGGCAACCGGGCGCTACCCTGCCCCGATGCGAGGCCAGCCGCTCCATCTCATCAACACGCCCCGGATCGAGGTCTGGCCGGGCGGCCTGCTGCGCGCGCGTAGCAACCACGACGCCCGCCTGCTGTCGCGTGCGCGCCACGTGCTGCGGCGCAAGCGCGACGGCCGCTTTCTCGCGGCCGACCTGCCTGAAGGCCTGATGCCGCTGGTGCCGCGCCTGCAGCACGAACCCGGGCTGGACGAGGCGCTGGACGCCATCGAAGTCCACCAGCCGCATCGCAGACCCGGCATCGAACGCATCCGCGAACTGCCACTGGACGCGCTGGAATCCCGGCTCGATGCGCTCGGCCTGGACGACGGATACGCGCAGCGCACCGGCCTTGAGCTAGTCGCCGAACCCGACTGGCTGGCGCTGGCGGGGTTCGACCGCTACCGCCGCCCGCTCTGGCTGGTCGAGCCCGCCGCGCGCGCATGGGTCCACCTGCAGGCGGCCGCCCGCCGCGACGGCATCGTGCTGGAAGCTATCTCCGGCTACCGCAGCCACGATTACCAATTGGGCATTTTCGAACGCAAGCTGGCGCGCGGACTGACGGTCGAGGAAATCCTCGCGGTCAATGCCGCGCCGGGCTACAGCGAGCACCACTCCGGGCGCGCGCTCGACATCAGCGCGCCGGGTGAGCCGGCCGCGGAAGAATCGTTCGAGTCCACGCCGGCGTTCGACTGGCTGACCGGCAACGCCCCGGCCCACGGCTTCGGCTTGAGCTACCCGCGCAACAACCCGCACGGCATCGTCTACGAGCCGTGGCACTGGTGCTGGCAGCCGCCGGACGTGTGACGCGGCGCCGGCGATCGTTTCGATCGCGGGCGCCGGCTACTCCTGCGAACGCGGCGTCGGCGTGGCTTTCGCAACGCGGGCATCGGCGATGCGCCAGAGATAGAAGCTGGCGTAGGTCCGGTATGGCCCCCAGCGTTCGCCGCGTTCGGCCAGCTCCCGCGGCGTGGGCAGTGCCTCGAGGCCATCGACCACCTGCGCGCCCTTGCGGATGCCCAGGTCGTCCAGCGGCAACACGTCCGGGCGGCCGAGGCGGAACATCAGCATCATCTCCACCGTCCAGCGGCCGATCCCGCGGGTGGGCACCAGCGCGGCGATGATCGCCTCCTCGTCCATGCGCGCCATCCGGCGCAGCGTCGGGATCTCACCGGCCGCCTCGCGCGCCGTCAGGTCGCGCAGCGCGCGCGCCTTGTTGCCGGAGACGCCACATGCGCGCAGGCCGGCATCGTCGACGGTGGCCAGGGTGTCCGCGTGCAGGCGCCGGCTGCCGATCGCGGTTTCGACGCGGCCGACGATGGTGGAGGCCGCCTTGCCGCTCAGCTGCTGGAACAGGATCGCGCGCGCCAGCGCATCCACCGGGTCGAAGCGCGCCCGCCATCGCGGATCCGCCGCGATCGGTCCGATCCGGCGCATCCACGTGGCGAGGCGACGGTCCCGGCGGACGAGGTATGCATGCGCGGCATCGGTATCGAACCCGCGCGCCATGTCAGCCCCGCCACCGACCGATGGCAATGACGACCGAGATGCCGACCCACGACACGATCATCAGCCCCCCGCCGAGCGGCGCGAGCCGGGTCGGCCAACCCAGCAGCTGCGACATGACCAGGCTGCCCGAGAACAGCAGCGCGCCGAGCAGCATTGCTGCGAGCATCCAACGTGTGATCGGCCCCACGGGCAGCAGGCCGAGCGCCGCCAATGCAATGCCATGCCCGAACGCCATCAGCGCGGCCTGCTGCAGTCGGGCCTGCACCTCACCGTCGCTGGCATGCGCGGCGTAGGCGGACAGCGCGACCGCCAAGGCGGCGAGCAGCGCGCCGGCAGCAGGAATGAGTCGGTGCCATGAGGACCCGCGCTGCGGCGGGATCGGTATGTCGGACATGGAAGCAGGCCGGGTGGCGGGCGCTCACGATAGCAGCGGCGCGGGATCGGCCCGGTTGCTGCGATGCGGTCGCAGCGAGTTCCTGATCGAGGCTGAAGACGCTCCTACAGGGGCGCAGACCGCAAAAGAAAACGCCGCGCATTGCTGCGCGGCGTTCTTGGGTCCTGCTGACTCGAGGCGCGGATCAGCGAACGGACCAGACGACCTCGAACTCGCCGTCTTCCTCGAAGCCGCCTTCGATGCCCGACTTCCACAGCTCGTACGGACGCTCGGCGGTCTCGAAGCCCTGGGTCAGGGCCCAGGCGCGCAGCGCGTCGCGCACCACCGCCAGGTTGGCCATGTGGCCGGTGAAGGGAACCACCGCCACCTGGCTGGCCGGCGAACGCACGTACTCGACCGGGCCGTCCAGCTTCAGGCCGGTGAGCTCCGGGTACTCCACGGCGGCCACTTCGGTTTCCGCGGCCTGCTCGGACTCGTCGCCTTCATCGGCGGCGTCGGCGTTCCCGTCCTGCTCGTCGTCGCTCGAACCGCCCGAGCGCTTGCGCACCGGCATGGCGACGTCGAAGGAGTAGCTCTCGGCTCCGAACTCGTTGGTGATGATGCGCACCGGGCCCGCTGCCTCGAGGTTGTTGGAGGCCATCACGCGGCGGATCCACTCCAGGTTGGAGAGCATCTGCTTGGCCACGGCCTCGTTGTCACGCGGCACGGCGGCGCTGACGAACAGCAGGTTCTCCGCGGGGCGGTCCTGCAGGCGCGGCGCCATCTCCGGGTCGTCCTTGCTCAGGTCGGCATAGTCGTAGTTGGGCACGGCGGCCAGCATGTTGCTCATGCGCTGCAGGCCCAGCCGCATGTCAGCACCGACGTTGCTGCTGACGTACATGCCCGCGTAGCGGCCCAGCAGGTTCCAGCCGTAGTCCACGTCGTAGGTCTGGGTGATCTCGACGTTGCGGCCGGCGCGGCCGGTCGGCTTGAGGCTGTATGTGGTGCGCTTGTTGTTGCCGGGCTCCGGGTCGGTCAGCGCGTAGCTCACGCTCTTGCGCGGCTCGTTGGCGACGATCTCCCAGCTGCCCTCGCCCAGGTTGGTGTCGGAGCTGTACTCCAGGCGCGCACCGACGCCCGAATCCGGACCGGACTTCTCGATCTGGATGTTGGGGTCGCGCAGCACCAGCGGGTTCCAATCCTCGAAGCGACGCAGGCTGTTGATCGTGTCGTACACGATGGTCAGCTTGCGATTGGTTTCAACGCTTTCGCGGTGGTGGCGGCTGCCAGGCAGCAGCACGCCTACCAGCAGGAACAGCGCGACCACGATGGCCAGCGAAATCAGGATCTCGATCAAACGGGTCATTCAGGTTTCTCCAGGGCCGACCCGGGACCAGACCGGGACGCAGACCCATAATCCTAGCAAGGAAGCCGGGGGCGAAGCAGCAGTTGTAATGACCGGGGGCCAACCAGGCCTTGCCGGACGTGGCGGGAGCGCACGGCGCACGCCG
>MIDV01000013.1:23627-32134 GCA_001830245.1 Lysobacterales bacterium RIFOXYA1_FULL_69_10
GGTCCGGGCCCTGGCCGGTCAGACCAGTTGGAGTTCGAAGGCCTTGAGCACCGCCCGCGTACGGTCGCGGACGCCGAGCTTGCTCAGGATGTTGGAGACGTGGTTCTTGATCGTGCCCTCGGCCACGCCCAGCGAGTTGGCGATCTCCTTGTTGGAGAAGCCGCCGGCCATCAGCCGCAGGATCTCGGTCTCGCGCTCGGTCAACGGATCGGGCCGGTCCAGGCTCACGAAGTCGTTGCGCATGTGCTCCAGCCCCGACAGCAAGCGCTGGGTCACGGCCGGCTGCACCAGGGAACCACCGGCGGACACCGTCTGGATCGCGCCGACCAGTTGCTCCAGCGACACGTCCTTCAGCAGGTAGCCCTTGGCGCCCGCCTTCAGGCCGGCCAGCACCAGCTGGTCGTCGTCGAACGTGGTCAGGATGATGGTCGGCGGCAGGCTGTTGGTGCGGGCCAGCGCCTGCAGCGCTTCCAATCCGGACATCACCGGCATGCGCATGTCCATCAGCACGACGTCGGGATTGACCTGGGGAATCATCTCGACGGCCTGGCGGCCATCGCCGGCCTCGGCGATGACCTCGATGCCTTCGGCCAGCGCCAGCAGCGAGCGTACGCCCTGGCGCACCAGGGTCTGGTCGTCAACAAGCATCACACGGATCATGCGATCACTCCTTCGGGGACGGCGTTGGGTGCCGCCGATGCCGGCAACGTCAGGTGCAGGCAGAAGCCCTCCTGCGGCCGGGTCTTGATTTCGAGGTTGCCGCCATATTGCGCCAGCCGCTCGCGCATGCCGCGAAGGCCGTTGCCGGCCACGAAGGCCTCGGCGCCGCGACCGTCGTCGCGCGCGGTCATGGCGATCATCGCGTCCTCCCGGATCGCGCTGATCCAGAGGTTGCGTGCCGCGGCGTGGCGCACGGCATTGGTGATGACCTCCTGCGTGCAGCGCAGCAACACGTGCGCGCGCTCGGGGTCGTCCATGGTCAGCGGCGACTCGATGTCCATGTGGATCTGCAGCGACGGCACGTTCTCGGCGAGCGGGCGCAAGGCCGCCTCCAGGTCGATCGCACCGCCGTCGCGCAGGTGGCTGACCGCCTCGCGCACGTCGGTCAGCAGCAGGCGCGCCAGGGTGTGCGCCTGCTGCACGTGTTCCTTGACCCGCCCCTCGGAGAGGTGGCCGGCCACTTCCAGGTTGAGGCTGAGCGCGGTGAGGTGGTGGCCCAGCAGGTCATGCAGCTCACGCGAGATGCGCGTGCGCTCGTTGACGCGGGCGCTTTCGGCCAGCAGCACGCGGGTGGCGCGCAGCTCGGCATTGAGCCGGCGCTGCTCCTCGCGCGCCTGCGCCTGCTGGCGGGCCACCAGGCTGGTCACGAACACGAACACGCAGAAGCCGGCGTACAGCGCCGACTGCATCAGCGCCTCCGGCCAGGAGAAGTCCAGCCCGCGCACGTACACCGGCACCACCACGAACTGGCTCAGCACCAGCCACGCCACCCCCAGGGGCATGGGCAGCAGCCACGGCAGCACGCAGGCCACGACCATCAGAAGGATGCTGCCCAGCCCGCTGCCGCTGTAGTAGCTGATGGCGATCGCGGTGCCCGTCAGCACCATCAGCAGCGCGTAGTCGAACAGGTTGGCGCGGCGCGCCCCGAGGTTGCGGGTCACCCAGCTGTAGCTGAGGCCGAAGGAGAAATAGAGAGCCCAGATCGTCCAGCCCACCCGCAGCGCACCGAACGCCTCCTCCGCGATCCCCAGGTCGTTGCCCAGCGGCTGCAGCGTCAACGACAGCAACGGGAAACCGACCATGGCCCAGGTGAACAGGCCGGCGTAGCGCAGCAGTCGGGAATGGTTCAGGCGGTTCAACATCGCTGCATGCTAGCGGTATGCAGGGCCGCGGGAGCCATCCGAAAGTCATGCCCGGCCCCGCCGGCGCCGCTCCGTCGCAGTCGCCGCGGCCGGGTCGCCATGCGATAATCGCCGGGCCGCCGGCACTGCCCGGCGGCGCTGCTGTACCGCGTCGCAGAACCTGGAGCTCCGGAATGTCGATCGTCGTCCGCGACGTGCGCGAGCACGAGCTGGATTCCGTCCTTGCCCTCAACAACGCCGCCGGACCCGCCATCCTGCCGCTGGACGCCGCAAGACTGCGCCGTTTCTTCGACCACGCCGAATACTTCCGCATCGCCGAACGCGACGGGACCATGGCCGGGTTCCTGATCGGCCTGGCGTCCACCGCCGAGCACGACAGCAGCAACTTCCGCTGGTTCCACGAGCGCTACCCGGACTTCTTTTACATCGACCGCATCGTGGTCGCCAGCCGCCGTCGCGGCGGCGGCGTGGGCCGCGCGCTGTATGCCGACGCGCAGAGCTACTCCGAGCTGCGCTACCCGCAGATGGCCTGCGAGGTATTCCTGGAAGGCGCCAACGATCCCGTGCTGCTGTTCCACGGCAGCTTCGGGTTCCGCGAGGTCGGCCAGCACGTGATGCCCGGTTCCGGCATCCGCGCCGCGATGTTGATGAAGTCGTTGTGCAGCTATCCCTGGGTGCGCGAGACGTACGGCGATGCGCTGCCGGATACCCCGTGGATCCTGCAGCCCCGCCAGGCGCCCGCCACCCAGCACCGTCCGACGGGTACCGCATGAACGCCGCCATGGACTACGAACAGGCCGGCGAGCTCAAGATCGGCCAGGTCGGCATTGCCAACCTGCGCGTGCGCACGCTGGACGTCGAGCGCCTGGTCGACGAGATGCGCGGCCGCGTCCAGCGCGCGCCCAAGCTGTTTGCGCGCGCTGCCGTCGTGCTCGATTTCGGTGGCCTGGCCCAGACACCCGACCTCACCACCGCGCGCAGCCTGATCGACGGGTTGCGCGGCGCGGGCGTGCTGCCGGTGGCGCTGGCCTACGGCACCAGTGAGACCGAGCGCCTGGCCGAACAGCTCGACCTGCCGCTGCTGGCCAAGTTCCGCGCCCAGTACGAACGCGTCGATGGTGATGCAGTGCCGGCCGCAGCACCCTCGCCCGCCCCCGCGCCGGCCGAGGCTCCGCAGCGCCGCGAAGCCAGCTCGCCGCCGGCCGCGCCCGCCGCGTCGCCCGGGCTGATCCAGTCCGCGCCCGTGCGTTCGGGGCAGCAGGTCTATGCCGACAATCGCGACCTCACCGTGCTGACGTCCGTGGGCGCCGGTGCCGAGGTCATCGCCGACGGTTCGGTGCACATCTACGGCCCCTTGCGGGGACGCGCACTGGCCGGTGCGCAGGGCAACGAGAAGGCCCGCATCTTCTGCCGCGAGTTCCATGCCGAACTCGTGGCCATCGCCGGGCACTACAAGGTGCTCGAAGACATCCCGAAGGACCTGCGCGGCAAGGCCGTGCAGGCCTGGCTCGAAGACGGGCAACTCAACATCGCGGCGCTGGACTGACGCCGCACCACTGGAGGATTCGAACTTGGCCGAAATCATCGTAGTCACCTCGGGCAAAGGCGGCGTCGGCAAGACCACGACCAGCGCCAGCCTTGCGTGCGGACTCGCGCGCCGCGGCCACAAGGTCGCCGTCATCGACTTCGACGTGGGCCTGCGCAACCTTGACCTGATCATGGGCTGCGAGCGCCGCGTGGTGTACGACTTCGTCAACGTCGTCAACGGCGAGGCCACGCTCAAGCAGTCGCTGATCAAGGACAAGCGCTTCGACAACCTGCACGTGCTGGCCGCGTCGCAGACCCGCGACAAGGACGCGCTGACCAAGGAGGGCGTGCAGAAGGTGCTCGACGACCTCGCCGCCGACGGCTTCGACTACATCGTCTGCGACTCCCCGGCCGGCATCGAGAAGGGCGCGTTCCTGGCGATGTACTTCGCCGACCAGGCGGTGGTCGTGGTCAACCCGGAAGTCTCCTCGGTCCGCGACTCCGACCGCATCCTCGGCCTGCTGTCATCCAAGACCCGCCGCGCCGAGAACGGCGAGCGCGTCAAGGAGCACCTGCTGCTGACACGCTACAGCCCCAAGCGCGTGGAGACCGGCGAGATGCTGAGCATCGGCGACGTCGAGGAGATCCTCGGCCTCAAGAGCGTCGGCGTGATTCCGGAGTCGGGCGACGTGCTCAACGCGTCCAACAAGGGCGAGCCGGTCATCCTGGACACCGAGTCCGATGCCGCGCAGGCCTACGACGACGCCGTGGCGCGCCTGCTGGGCGACACCCGCCCGATGCGCTTCACACAAGCCGAGAAGAAGGGCTTCTTCAGCAAGATCTTCGGAGGGTAAGTACATGGGCCTGTTCGATTTCCTGCTGACCAAGAAGCAGACCGCCTCCGTCGCCAAGGACCGGCTCCGGATCATCGTCGCCCACGAGCGCGCCAGCCGTGGCGGCCCCGACTACCTGCCGATGCTCCAGCGCGAGTTGCTGGAGGTGATCCGCAAGTACGTCAATGTCGACGCCGAATCGGTCAAGGTCGACCTGCTGGGCGAAGGCGACAACAAGGTGCTCGACATTTCCGTGGCCCTGCCAGAGAAGGACGAGGCCCGGGCCGTCGCCAGCGGCTGACGTCCTATGTAGGAGCGGCTTCAGCCGCGATCCGGAATCGGCGCGGGCCTACACCTTCCGATCGCGGCTGAAGCCGCTCCTACATCGCTCTGTCCATGCTCATCATCGCCGATATCGGTTTCGACGCTCCCGCGGCGCTGCTCGCCGGCCATGGCCTGCGACTGGTGCGCGTGCCCGACGGCGAGGCGATCCCCGGCAGCTACTGGGGCGAATGCGAGGCCGGCCTGATCGGCTGCGACGTCTTCGCCCGCGGCGACACGCCGGTGCACTCGCTGCTGCACGAGGCCTGCCACCTGGTCGTGATGCCGGCGGAGCGCCGCGCCAGCGTCCATACCGACGCCACCGACTCGCAGGAGGAGGAGGACGCCACCTGCTACCTGCAGATCGTCCTGGCCGATGCCCTCCCCGGCGTGGGCCGTGACCGCCTGATGGCCGACATGGATGCCTGGGGCTACACCTTCCGCCTGGGCTCCACCCGCGCGTGGTTCGAGCACGACGCGGACGATGCCCGGGCATGGCTGCAGGCGCGCGGCTTGCTGCCCGGTGGCGGCAGCGGCGACACCGCTCTAGACGCGGCCTGACGTCGAAGGCCGACGCCGTAGCGGTTGGCAACGCCGATGGCCGGGCCACGGAGCGCGGGCGCCCCGCCCTGCATCAGATCGACCGGCCGCCTGCTCACTTGCACCACCCGAGCCCCCCCACTAGCCTTCGTGGCTCGGCGCATCCAGCGCGAGTCGCATCCGGAGATCTCCACCCATGAAACCCGTCCGCGCGTTGCTCGCGCTCAGCATCACGGCCGCCGTCCTGACCCTGTCCGCGTGCAAGCGCGACGAGACCCCCGACGCGACCGGCACCACGCCGCAGGCAACCGCGCCCGAGGGCGAGACCGCCGACCAGTTCGCGGCGCGCGTGAACGAAGAAATCATGCGGATGCAGCCGGAGATCACGAAGCCGCAGTGGCTCTCGTCGACCTACATCACCGACGACACCCAGTTCCTGGCGGCCAAGGCCAACGAGCAGTACCTGTCCAAGCTCAACCAGTGGGTCGAGCAGGCCCGCCGGTTCGAGGGCCAGGACATGTCGCCGCAGACCGCGCGCACGATCCAGCTGTTGAAGCTCGCCACCGCGATGCCCGCGCCGAAGGACCCGGAGAAGCTCGCCGAGCTGACCCGACTGGTGGCCAAGATGGAAGGCACCTACGGCGCGGGCGAGTACTGCACCGGCGAAGGCGACAACCGCACCTGCCGACAGCTGGGCCAGCTGGAGGACGTGCTGCGCGGCAACCGCGACTACGACGCGCAGCTCGACGCCTGGCGCGGCTGGCACACCATCGCCCAGCCGATGCGTGAGGACTACACCCGCTTCGTGCAGCTGGTGAACGAGGGCGCCAGCGAGATGGGCTATGCCGACGCCGGCGAGATGTGGCGTTCCGGCTACGACATGAGCCCGGTCGAGATGGCCGCCGAGACCGACCGCCTCTGGGGCCAGGTCAAGCCGCTGTACGAGCAGTTGCACTGCTACGCCCGCACCCGTCTGGAGGCCGAATACGGCGCCGAGCGCGGCAAAGTCGACGGCGGCATGTTGCCGGCCCACCTGATGGGCAACATGTGGCAGCAGGACTGGGGCAACCTCTGGGACATCCTGGCCCCGTACGAGAACGCCGGCAGCCTGGACATCACCGGCGCGCTGGAAGCGCAGTACCAGCAGAACTTCGCCGCCGCGCTGACCCGCCAGGGCGGCGATCGCGACGCCACGGCGCTTGCGCAGATCGAGCAGGACGCGATGCTGGCCACCGCGCGCCAGATGACCGAGCGCGCCGAGGACTTCTACGTCTCGCTGGGCATGCCCGAGCTGCCCGACAGCTACTGGGAGAAGACCCAGTTCATCAAGCCGCGCGACCGCAACGTGGTCTGCCACGCCAGCGCGTGGGACATGGACATGAAGGGCGACGTGCGCACCAAGATGTGCATCAAGCCCAACGAAGAGGACTTCACCACCATCTACCACGAGCTGGGCCACGTCTATTACTACCTGGCCTACAACGAGCTGCCGCCGGTGTTCCAGGCCGGCGCGCACGACGGCTTCCACGAGGCGATCGGCGATACCGTGGTGCTGGCGATGACGCCGGAGTACCTGCAGTCGATCGACCTGGTCGGCGAGCAGCAGCAGAGCGAGGAGGCGCTGATCAACGCGCAGATGCGCATGGCGCTGGCCAAGGTGGCCTTCCTGCCGTTCGGCCTGATGATCGACCGCTGGCGCTGGGGCGTGTTCGACGGCACGATCGAGCCGGGCCAGTACAACAAGGCCTGGTGGGACCTGAAGGCGCAGTACCAGGGCGTCGCCCCGGTCGACGCGCGCGGCGAGGAGTTTTTCGACCCGGGCGCCAAGTACCACGTGCCCGGCAACACGCCGTACACCCGCTACTTCCTGGCGCACGTGCTGCAGTTCCAGTTCTACAAATCGCTGTGCGAGGCCGCCGGCTACACCGGCCCGCTGCACGAGTGCAGCTTCTACGGCAACAAGGCCGCCGGCGAGAAGCTGCAGGCCATGCTCAGCCGCGGCGCCAGCCAGCAGTGGCAGTCCAGCCTGAAGGAGCTGACCGGTGGTGAGGGCATGGATGCCGGCGCGGTGCTGGAGTACTTCGCCCCGCTGCAGGCGTGGCTGAAGGAACAGAACGAGGGCAAGTCCTGCGGTTGGCAGGCCGGTGCGACCGCGGCCGCCAAGCCCGCGGCCGACGCGGAGGCCAAGCCGCAGGCGCAGGGCTGACCGGCACTTCGGGTTTGATCTGGAAGGCCGGCGGACCGCCGGCCTTCTTCTTTGGTGGGGGCATTCCGAACCGCGGGCCGGCATCCGTTGTCCGCCGCGATCGCGCGTCGGGATGTGATGCCGTCGTGAACGCAGCCCTCACGGCGCGCCACGTAATGTCCCGCCGTTCAATGCAACCGTTTGGAGACGGCAGGGGGAGTGGCTGGTGAGTGAAGTGAAACCGCGCGCGCGAAAGCCCGCAAACCGGGCCGGCGGCACCGCCGCCGAAGCAGCATCGGCCAAGCCATCGCGCGCCCGGCCCGCGGTCGCCGCGACCGACGATCCCAAGCGCGAAATCCTCCAAGCCATGCAGGCCGTCCGACAGGGCGACTTCTCGGTGCAACTGCCGACCTACTGGGACGGCATCGACGCGCGCCTGGCCGAGACCTTCAACGACATCGTGCTGGCCAACCGCCGGCTGGCCAACGAGCTGGCCCGCGTCGGCCAGAAAGTCGGCGTCGAAGGCCAAACCCGCCAGCGCATCGCCCTGTCCAACCGCAACGGCCACTGGGGCGAGATGGAGCAGTCCGTCAACGGCTTGGTGGACGACCTGGTGCGCCCGGTGGACACCATCACCGAGGCGCTGGCCGGCGTGTCCAAGGGCGACCTCACCCGCCCGGTGCCGCTGGAGGCCGACGGCCGTCCGCTGCAGGGCGAGTTCCTGCGCTCGGCCACCATCGTCAATCGAATGATCGACCAGATGGGGGAGTTCAGCTCCGAGGTCACGCGCGTGGCGCTGGAGGTCGGCACCGCCGGCCGCCTCGGCGGCCAGGCCAAGGTCAAGGGCGTGTCGGGCGTCTGGAAGGAACTGACCGACTCCGTCAACCAGATGGCGTCCAACCTGACCGCGCAGGTCCGCAACATCTCCGAGGTCACCATCGCCGTGGCCAACGGCGACCTGTCGCGCAAGATCACCGCCGACGTGCGCGGCGAGATGGCGCAGCAGAAGGAGGCCATCAACACGATGGTCGACCAGCTGCGCAGCTTCGCGTCCGAGGTCACGCGCGTGGCGCGCGAGGTCGGCACCGACGGCAAGCTCGGCGGCCAGGCCGTGGTGCCGGGCGTGGCCGGTACGTGGAAGGACCTGACCGACTCGGTCAACGCAATGGCGTCCAACCTGACCAGCCAGGTCCGCAACATCGCCGAGGTCACCACCGCGGTGGCCAAGGGCGACCTCTC
>MIDV01000014.1:0-5735 GCA_001830245.1 Lysobacterales bacterium RIFOXYA1_FULL_69_10
ACGGATCGATCACGCGCGCCATCGGCCGCGCCGACAGCGAGGCATCCCCGGTCAGCACGCTGTCGAACGCCTGGCCGGCCAGCACGCCTGCCAGCAGGCGCATGCCGGTGCCGGCATTGCCGCAGTCGATCGTCCCGGCACCATTCAGTCCGTACAGCCCGACGCCGTGCACGATGCGCTCGGCATCCCCCGGCGCCTCGATCCGCACGCCCATGCGCTCGAACGCACGTGCCGTGGCGCGGGTGTCTTCGCCTTCAAGGAAGCCATGGATGCGCGTGGTGCCCTGGGCCAACGCACCGAGCATCACGGCCCGATGCGAAACGGACTTGTCGCCGGGGACACGGACCTCGCCGCGCAGCGGACCGCCCGGCATGGCCTGCCAGGCGCGCTGGTCGGCCGCGCTCACGACACCGCCCTGGTCGGCGGCGGAAGCCGGCCCGTGACGCGCGACGCGCGCCACTCAGCCATGGCGCTGCTGGAAGTCGCGCATGAACGCGGCCAACGCCTCCACTCCGGCCTCGGGCATCGCGTTGTAGATAGAGGCGCGCATGCCGCCCAGGGCGCGGTGGCCCTTGAGCGAGATCAGCCCCGCGTCCTTCGCTTCGGCCAGGAACGGTTTGTCCAATGATTCGTCGCGCAGGAAGAACGGCACGTTCATGCGCGAGCGCACGGCCGGGGCGACCTCGTTGCGGTAGAAGCCTTCCGACCCGTCGATCGTGCGGTAGAGCAATGCGGACTTGCGGGCATTGCGCGCAGCGAACTCCTCCACGCCACCCTCGGCCAGCATCCACTTGAACACCAGCCCCGCCAGGTACCAGTTCCACGTGGGCGGCGTGTTGAGCATGGACTCGCCCTTGACGTGGCTGCGGTAGTCCAGGATGTCGGCGCGCGGCTGGCCCGCGCGCTCGAGCAGGTCGCGGCGGACGATCACGACGCTCACGCCCACCGGGCCCAGGTTCTTCTGCGCACCGGCGTAGATCACGCCAAAGCGCGAGACGTCCAGCGGCTCGGACACGATCGAGGAGCTGAAGTCGGCGAACAGAGGAACATCGCCGACCTCGGGGATTTCGCGGAACTCCACGCCGTGGATGGTCTCGTTGGCGGTGACGTGCACGTAGGCCGCGCCGGGCGTCAGCGTCCAGTCGGCGCGCGGCGGGATGTCGCGGAAGCCACCGGCCTCGCCGCTGGCGGCGACGTGGGCCTGCACGTAGTGCTTCACCTGCTTGAGCGCGGTCTTGCCCCAGTGGCCGGTTACGACGTAGTCGGCTGCCTGGCCCGGTGCGGCGAAGTTGAGCGCCAGCAGCGCCTGCTGCATGGTCGCCCCACCCTGCAGGAACAGCACCGCGTAGTCGTCCGGGATCGACATCAGCGTCCGCAGGTCAGCCTCGGCTTCGGCGGCCACCTGCATGAACTCCGGGCCGCGGTGGCTGAGCTCGACGATGGACGCCCCGACGCCGTGCCAGTCGAGCATCTCGGCCTGTGCCTGTTCCAGCACGGCCTGCGGCAGGGTGGCGGGACCCGCACTGAAATTGAAGGCGCGCGACATGGAACGCTCCGGCTGGATTGGGGTCCCAGAGTATGCCGCAGCGCAGCACGCGCGCCACGTATCACTGCCGCGCGTCGGCACCTGCATCCTTTTCACCGCCGCGCCCGTCTAATGGAGGACGCCGCCGCCATTGCCCATTGCAACCAGGGAGACGCCCATGTCCTTGCGCGATGCATTGCGCATCCCCGCCGCCGAGATCACCGACGAGGCCGTGTACCGCGACCGCCGGCGACTGCTCGCTGCCATGGCCGCCGCGCCGGCCCTCGGGTTGGCCGGGTGCGCCGAGTCCGCACCACCCCCGCCCGCGTCCAATGTCCGCATCAGCCCCGAGCAGGCGCGCGCGGGCTTCGTGACCGAAGAGGTCAAGACCAGTTACCAGGACATCACCACCTACAACAATTTCTACGAGTTCGGCACCGGCAAGTCCGACCCGTCGCGCGCCGCCAAGACCTTGCAGACTTCGCCGTGGTCGGTTGCGGTCGGCGGCGAGTGCGAAAAGCCGGGCACGGTTTCGCTGGGGGACCTGATCAAGGGCATCACGCCGACCGAACGCGTCTACCGGCTGCGCTGCGTGGAAGGCTGGTCGATGGTGATCCCGTGGCTGGGCGTGCCGCTGGCGGATGTGCTCAAGCGCTTCGCGCCGACGTCCAAGGCAAAGTTCGTGGCCTTCACCACCCTGGCTGATCGCAAGCAGATGCCCGGCATCGCCTACCGCTCGATCAACTGGCCCTACCGCGAGGGCCTGCGCATCGACGAGGCGATGCACCCGTTGGCGTTCCTCGCCACCGGGCTCTACGGCAAACCGCTACCGCAGCAGAACGGCGCGCCGCTGCGGCTGGTCGTGCCGTGGAAGTACGGGTTCAAGAGCATCAAGTCGATCGTGGCCATCGACTTCGTGGAAAAACGCCCGCGCACGGCGTGGAACGACCTGCAGCCGAGCGAATACGGGTTCTTCTCCAACGTGAACCCCAACGTCGATCACCCGCGCTGGAGCCAGAAGACCGAGCGCCGCATCGCCGGCACCGGCAGCAAGCTGTTCGCCGACCGCATTCCGACACGCCTGTTCAACGGGTACGCGGACCAGGTGGCGGGCCTCTATGCCGGCATGGACCTGCGCCAATGGTTCTGATTCGGGCGGTGCGCTGATGGCGGGGGCACCGAAGCGGAAGGCCTCCACGGCGATGGTTGCCGCCAAGGCGGTGGTGCATGCGCTGGCACTGACCCCGGTCGCCATCCTGGCGTGGCAGATCCGGCAGGAATGGCTGACCGGCAGCGGCGGGCTGGGCGCGGACCCCGTGGCGGAGATCGAGCATCGGCTCGGCACCTGGGCCCTCAGGCTCCTGTTGATCACATTGGCGGTCTCGCCACTGCGCCAGTGGACCGGCCAGCCGCAACTGCTGCGCTTCAGGCGGATGCTGGGCCTGTACGCGTTCTTCTACGCGACGCTGCACCTGGCCGCCTACCTCGTGCTTGACCTGCGCGGCTACTGGGCGCTGGTGTTCGAGGAGATCGTCGAGCGCCCCTACATCACCGTCGGGTTCGCCGCGTGGCTGTTGCTGGTGCCGCTGGCCGTGACGTCCACGCAGGCGGCCATCCGCCGGCTGGGGCGGCGCTGGGGGCAACTGCACAAGCTGGTCTACGCCATCGCCGTGCTGGCCGTGCTGCACTTCTGGTGGATCGTGAAATCCGACATCCGCGAGCCGCTTCTGTATGCGGCGATCCTTGCCGTGCTGCTGGGCTGGCGTGCGATGCGTGCGTGGCAGCGCCGACGCGCGGCGACCGCGTCGCCGGCAGCCGCTCGCCCTCAGCGGGTGCCGTAGAGCAGCAAAAGGCTCAGCGCGCCCGACAGCAGCAACGCCGCCAGCAGCAACCATGGCAGTCGTCGCGCCGAATCGAGCAGGCGTTCGGGCGCCACGGCATCGGACTGCGGCTCTGCCGCCTCGTCGGCGACATCAACACTCACCTGCGTCCGGTCCGGCGCACGCGGGGCCTCCAGCACGAAGCGGTACCCGTCGATCGCCAGCTGGTCGCCGGCGCGCAGCAGCGCGTGGCGCACGGGGTGGCCGTTGACGTGGCTGCCCTGCTCCGAACCGAGGTCGCGCAGCACCGCGCCGCCATCGCACGGCAACAGCCGCGCGTGGCGCTCGGCCAGCGCCGGCTCGTCCATCCGCACATCGCAGTCGCGCGCGCGGCCGATGGTGACCGCGTCCTCCAGCGGATGGCAGCGGCCGTGCAGGGGCCCGCCCACGGCGCGCAGCACCAGCCGCGACTCCTCCGTGGCGGCCTCGTCCTGCTCAGGCGCGGCATCGGGCGCCGCGCCCACCAGCACCAGTTCGACGCCCTCCACGAACACCGCGTCGCCCGGCCGCAGCATGGCCATGCGGCGCACCGGCCGGCCGTTGACATGGACGCCACGCACGCCCTCGGCGAGCTGCATCCAGATGCCGCGGCGGTCGATGCAGAACTGCGCGAGCATCGGCTGGCCGATGCCTACCAGCGCCATCTCGCCGCGGCCATCCCGGCCCACGGCATGCACGCCCGGTGTCAGCACCAGGTCGGCCAGGTCTCGGTCGGGGCGTCGCAGTCGGAGGTCGTTCACGCCGGCGCAATCTAGCACGGGGCCGCGTGGCGTCACGCGGGGCGCCATCGGGCTTGGAGCACCGCGTCCGCGGCCGCACAATGGCCCCCCGACCCCACGCCGACCGCCCATGTCCAGCATCGACATCCGCCACGCCCATTCCCTGCCTCCCGCACAGGCCCGCGTGGCGGTGCAGGAGGTGGCCGACAAACTCGTCGAGCGTTTCGGCGTGACGTGCACGTGGCAGGGCGACATCCTCAACTTCAGCCGCAGCGGCGTCGACGGTCGCATCGCGCTGGCGCCGCAGGAGTTGCACGTCACCGCGCAACTGGGCTTCCTGCTCAGCGCGATGAAGGGGCCGATCGAAAGCGAGATCCACCGCGTGCTGGGCGAACGCTTCGGCTGACACGCGTTTCAAGCCGCGCTCGCCGTCGCGAGATGGTGTGAAAGCTCTAGCCCGCGACCGGAAGGTGCAGTGCCACCCCGTTACGGAGGTCCCATGCCCACGCGAAGCACCCGCAAGACATCCGCACGTCGTCCCGCCCACGGTGCCGCGCGGGACGCGGACAGCCCGGCCTCGCAGGCCGAGCAGCTCTCCCGCTCGCTGAGCGAATCGGCGCAGCAGATCTGGCTGGCCGGCCTCGGCGCGTTCAATCGCGCCCAGGCGGAAGGCACGCGTCTTTTCGAAGGCCTGGTCCGGGACGGACTCGGGCTGGAACAGCAGGCGCGCCGTGTTGCGGGCGTGCAGGCCGAAGCCGCGCGCCGGAACGTCGAGAGCACGGTCGAGACCGCCCGCGAGCGCGCCAGCGAAACCTGGGACCGGTTCGAGAAAGGGTTCGAGGACCGCGTGCACCGCACGCTGGTGCGCCTGGGCGTGCCCGACCGCAATGACTTGGCCGACCTCAGCCGCCGGGTCGATGCGCTGACGGCCGAGTTGCGCCGGCACGGCGTGGCCGCCACGCCGAAGGCGCGCACGCGCCCGGCCACCCGGACGACGGCGGCCCGAACGCCGGCGAAGAAAGCCGCCGCGAAGAAGGTGGCCGGCGCCGGCAAACGCGCTGCAAAGGTGCCGGCGGCGCGGACGCCCTCGCCCGCCAGACCCACCGGCGCGGCGACCCGCCGCCCCCGCGGCTGACCGTGTCCGTCGATGTCGTCGAAGCCACCGCGCGCCTGCGCGACTGGCTTACGGCGCACCGACGCGTGTTCGTGTTGACGGGTGCGGGTTGCAGCACCGGATCGGGCATTCCCGACTACCGCGGTACCGACGGCGCATGGAAACGTCGTGCGCCGATCACCTACCAGGCGTTCACCGGCGATGCCGCCATGCGCACCCGCTACTGGGCGCGCAGTGTCGTGGGCTGGCCGATGGTGGAGCGCGCACGTCCGAACGCGGCGCATCTGGCCATCGCCGAGGCGGGCCACGCCGGACGCATCACGGCTCTGGTGACGCAGAACGTCGACGGGCTGCACCAGCGGGCCGGCAGCCGGGATGTCATCGACCTGCACGGCCGGATCGGCGAGGTCGTGTGCCTCCAGTGCCGGCGGCGCATGCCGCGCGCGGCGCTGCAGGATGAACTCGTGCAGCTCAATCCCGGTTGGGGCAACCGCGTG